>CACJWR010000023.1 GCA_902596985.1 uncultured Alphaproteobacteria bacterium | reverse complement strand
AATATTCTAAAAGAAACGCCTGAGAGAGGTATTGGCCTTGTATTTCAAGACCTTTCGCTCTTTCCGCATTTAAATATTTTTCAAAATGTTAGCTACGCTCTAAATGAATTTAGTAATGAAAAAATTCAGGAACGAACCAATTATCTTCTTGATTGTGTAGGTATGCTCTCTTTTGGAGATAAATATCCTCATATGATTTCTGGGGGAGAACAGCAGAGAGTTGCCATAGCCCGAGCATTGGCACCAAATCCAAAACTAATGCTAATGGATGAGCCTTTTACTAGTTTAGACAATAGGTTGAGAGATGAAATAAGGGATCTTACCTTATCTTTGCTTAGCGAAGAAGGTACATCAGTTATTATCGTCACTCATGACCCTGAGGAAGCAATGAAAGTCTCAGATAGTATCGCTTTGATGCGAGAGGGCTCTATAGTTCAGAAGGGAGCTCCTTATAATGTTTATAATAAACCAATAGACAGCAAGGCAGCAAAATTTCTATCAAATTACAATAAAATTCAAGGAATCATAAATAACTCACAGACCGAAACTCCATTCGGGTTGTTCATGACTCCTGGTTTGCAAAATGGTCTGACCGCTGAGATAATTATTCGCCCTCAACACCTAAAAATTGACTTTGATAGAAATGGGAAAGGCCCAAATCCCACCAGTGAACATGGGGTTCCAGCTAGAGGAGAAGTAGTTAGGTCAAGATTTCTAGGTAAGGAAAGTCTCGTAGAATTGAAAATGGAATTTGATCAGTCTATTCTAAAAGCTTCTGTTCCAGGTGTTTTCCTACCACCTTCTGGAATTCATTTGTGGATTTCAGTTAGAAGAGATCGCTGTTTTGTTTTTGTGAAAGATTAAAAATTTAAGTGATAAATTTTATTTTTCTGTTAATTTATTCTACAAAACCTAAAAGATAAAAAAAATTCGGAGATAATAAATGTTTAATCAAATTGGATTACCAGGCATCATTTTAATTGCAGTTGTCGTTCTTATCTTATTCGGGAGAGGTAAGATTTCGTCGCTTATGGGAGAAGTTGGGAAAGGTATAACTAGTTTTAAAAAGGGTATAAGTGAGGGTAAACAGGAATTAGACAAGGCTCAAGAAGAAGTTTCAGAAAAAGTAAAAGATATAACTCCTGAAAAAGATAAGGGATAAAAAATTATGTTTGATTTGGGTTGGCAAGAGCTTTTTATCATTGGAACAGTTACGTTGATAGTCGTTGGGCCGAAGGACTTGCCGAAGTTATTAAACAAAGTAGGGAAAGTTTTTGGAAAAATAAAGCAAGTATCAAGAGAGTTTTATGATCAGATAAATGAAACTGCTGAAATTGAAGAGCTTTCTAATTTGAAAAATAATTTAAATAAGCATACTAATTTAGAAAGTTACATAAAGGATTCCGAAACAGGCGTTGGAGTCAAAAAGAGTGGTAAGGTTAAATTAAAAAAAAAGTAATCTTTAAACTTTTAAAAAACTAAACGGTTGCTGAAATATCGAAAATGATTAATGAAAAAAGAGCAAAAAAACAGGATGAAATAGAGTCATCCAACGCTCCTCTAATAGAGCACCTCACGGAATTGAGATCTCGTCTCATTTTATCTGTAATCGCATTTCTCATTTGCATGGTTTGCGTGTTCCCATTTTCAAAGTATATATTCAATTTTTTAGCGATGCCTATAACAGAGCTATTGGCAGTACAAAATGAAGCTAACGACTTAATATTTACAGGCCTTCAACAGGGTTTTATGGTCAATGTAAAAATATCTTTTTTTGGAGGTTTTATCGTCTCGTTTCCTTTTGTTGGATTTCAAATATGGCGGTTTATTGCACCAGGCTTATACAAAAAAGAAAAGTTGGCTTTTTTGCCCTTTTTAATTGCCTCTCCTTTATTATTCATCATTGGGGCTGCTTTCGCTTACTTTGTTGTTCTTCCACTCGCATTTAACTTTTTCTTGAGTTTTCAAAACACATCAGATTTAAACAATCTAGTAGGCATAAAGTATCTCGGTACGATAAATGAATATCTTAGTCTAACTATGAGGTTCATATTAGCCTTTGGTATATGTTTTCAGTTACCGGTGTTACTTACTTTAATGGGGAAAGCAGGTTTAGTATCCTCTGTTTCACTTATAAGAATCAGAAAATATGCAATAGTTTCCATATTAATAATTGCTGCTATTGTTACTCCTCCAGATGTTATAACGCAAATCATTTTATTTTCTGTAGTGTACTCGTTGTATGAGATATCCATATTGTTGGTAAAGTTGGTGGAAAAGAAAAAAGAGGAAGCTCTCCAACAAATGGACGAAAATATATAAGAACTAATATATGGAAGAATATCTAAAAAGAATAGCGGAAGCTCTAGAAAGAGCGTTCCCTTTAGATCCTGATACAGCATTTTTTGAAAAAGCAGATGCATTTATATGGGAACCAGACCGCAATCATTTTTCAGAGGTAAGTAGTATATCAACCATAGATATTTCCTTATTAAAAGGAATGGATAAAGAAATTGAACGGGTAAGACTAAATACCAAAGCATTCGCTGAAGGAAACCTAGCAAATAATGTTTTAGTATGGGGAGCTAGGGGCATGGGTAAATCAACTTTAATAAAATCTGTTGTTAAAGCGACTAGTTTTAAAAATAACAGTTTGAAGATTATTGAAGTTGCTAGGGATGATATAGGACAAATGGATAGTTTATTAAAAACTATTAAAAACCTTGATAAAAAATTTATTATTTTTTGTGATGATATTTCGTTCGATGATAATGAAACAAGTTATAAATCACTGAAATCTTTACTAGATGGTGGATTGATTGGTGGAGCTCAGAATGTCTTAGTCTATGCCACATCTAATAGAAGGCATCTATTAAGTAGGAAAGCAGGAAATGCTGATAATTATATGAGATGGGAAGAGGAGCTTGATGAACGACTTTCCATTTCCGACAGGTTTGGTATTTCAATAGGCTTTTATGAATGTGATCAAAATCTTTACTTGGAAATAGTGAGGTCTTATGCCAAATCGTTTGGAATCAATATTGAAACAGAAGAATTGGATAAAAGGGCATTACAATGGCAAGTGCAAAGAGGTAGTCGGTCAGGCCGAGTTGCAAAACAATTTGTAGTATCTTTGTTGAGTGGATACCAGTAGTCATTTTTACTCAAAGTAATTTTCCGGGTTAACACTTTGTGTTCCTTTTCTGAGCTCAAAATGAAGTATAGTCTGATTTTTGTTGCCATTTCCTTTTTCTGCCATCGATCCAATTTTTTGGCCTTTAGTAACAACTTCATTTTTTTTTACAAATACTTTTGCAACTCTACCATATATGCTTATCAGGTTATTTTTATGCCTAATCAATACAATTTTCCCAAAGTTTTCAGTGTTATCTGTTATTAAAGCAACATTGCCTGAAGCAGCAGCGAAAACAGGAGATCCCGGAGAAACTTGGAAATCAATGCCTTGATTTTTTTGTTTCTCATTATTGGGATTATATTCGCTTATTATTTTCCCTTTTACTGGCATTACAAAAGTATTTTTTATGCTATTTGTATTTTGTTTTGATAAGGGTACAGAATTATTTTTTTGATCATCTACCAACTCTTTGCTTGCTGTCTTTATCTTTTCCTTTGGAGGACTCACTTTGTTCCGCGTAATTGGAATAATAATATTTTGTCCTAAGAAAATAGTAAATTCTGGATCTAACTTGTTCAATCTCGCTAAAGACGTCACCGAAACATTATATAGTCGTGCTATGGAATAAATTGTTTCTCCTGTTTCAACCGTATGCTTAACAAAGCCTTTTGCTGGCACAGAGACCTGTTTTGTTTCCTTCGCTCTATCTAATACAGTTTTGGTATTTTTTCGAGACCAAACAGTTTTATTTGTATTCTTTATTGGATCAATTTTTTCATTTAATGCCAGCAACTCCCCCTTTCTGGGACGATATGACTCTACCAACCCATTAAATAGAGAAAATTTTCTTGGGTCTAAGTCTAGTCTCTTTGCAATATCAAAAACTGTTTCATTACCATTTGCTACCACAACCTGATATTTATCATAAGAGATAATACCTCTTATGTCTGGTTGAATCTTTTTATCAAAAGACAATGGCTGAACGCCTAAATTCGAGTTTTGCGTATGCTCTTGGGTTTGGCAATTAACCAAAATTGGCGAAACTAGGAATAAAGCGATTACTATCTTTTTTTTCATAAAAACTGGGCCCAGATTTTAAATATTTACTAATCCTTCTTTCATTTGTACGAACCTTACACTCATTAGCTCTTTAATGTCCAAGCCTTTTTCAGTTTTAACTACTTTTAAAAGTGATTGTTTCTGGTTTGGTAGCCCAACGGGGACAATCATAATACCTCCAATCTTTAGTTGACCCACAACTAAACTAGGAATTTCCTCAACAGCAGCTGTTATTATAATCCTATCAAAGGGTGCTTGATGAGAATAACCAAAAAAGCCATCCCTTAGAAGGATTATCACATTTGATATATTGAGGCATTCAAGGCGCTTCTTTGCTTTATCTACTAGTTTTTTATATCGCTCGATTGAATAGACTCTTGATGACAATCTTGCAAGTATTGCTGTTTGGTAACCGGATCCAGTGCCTATTTCTAAAACTTTGCTTCTTCTTGGAATTTCTAATTCTTGGGTCATAAAGCCTACAAGCGAAGGCTGGCTTATTGTCTGGCCACAATCAATCGGGAGTGCAATATCTTCCATGAACCGATCTAAAAAACTTTTCGATACGAAATGGCTCCTATCTATTGATTCAATGCAATTTAAGATTTCCGGATTAGAAACCCCGATTTGTCTTAATTTTAGAATAAGAAGGGCTTTTGACTCATCCATGTCAAAATTGTACTTTCTTAAGTTCCTGAAAGATTCTCTCCTCAATTATATGCATAGAAATAGGGGACACAGTTATATTTCCAGCTAAACAGTTAGTATAGTCATCCTCAGGGGCTGAAGATGAGTTCTTAGTGACGCTATCTATCTTGGCCATATACGAATTTTCAGATTTGGTGTAGAGTTTAATAGCAAAATTAGAGACGTATCTTCGCCCTATAGGCGTGATTTTTACACATTCAGGATAGCGCTTTTTGGGGTTTGCAGGAAAGTTCACGTTGAATGCTATCTTTTTACACGAAAGTGAGAAGTTTTTATAAATTGACAAGCATAACTTTGAGCTACATTTTTCGGCAAAAAGGAAAGGACTCAATTCTTCCTCAGCACCCGAATACGCTTGACTTAGTGCTATTGATAGAACTCCCCTATCCGCACCTTCCATAGCTGCAGCTATTGTACCAGAATAAAAAACGTCCTCTGCTAGATTATAACCCCAATTTATACCTGATAGAATGAGGTCTGGTTTTTTATCCTTCAAAAGGTGATCGAGAGCAAATATTATGCAATCGGTAGGTGTTCCATCAACAGAATATTGATTGTCACATTTTTTTGTAATATGAAACTCTGTTTTATATGATATTGATCTACTTTTTGCAGATTGATTATCTGAGGGAGCGACAACGAAAATGTTCTCCTCTGTTGACATTTCAAGAGCTATTTTTTTTAAAGACTTAATTCCATCAGCATTAAATCCATCGTCGTTGGTTATTAAGATACGCATGCTAGTTTAGAGTTCCATTATTATCAATTTTTTTAAAATTGAACATATATGGTCTTAGTACTTCCGGAATTTCTACTGAACCATCTTCTAGTTGGTTGTTTTCAATAACTGCAATTAAGCAACGTCCAACAGCAAGTCCCGAACCGTTTAAAGTAGATATGAATTGAGGTTTGGACTCTCGATCATTCTTATATCTAATATTTATTCTTCTAGATTGGAAGTCTCCACATATTGAGCAACTGGAAATTTCACGGTATCTATTTTGGCCTGGAAGCCAAACCTCTAGGTCATATGTTTTTTTTGATCCAAAACCGATATCCCCAGAGCATAATAGTATTTTTCTAAAAGGTATTAGCAAATTCTTTAAAATTTTTTCGGCACAATCGGTCATTCTTTCGAGTTCAAAATTTTCAAACTCTGGTTTGCAGAAAGTAACCATCTCCACCTTTTCGAATTGATGTTGTCTAATCATTCCTGTCGTATCTTTCCCAGCACTTCCGGCTTCAGAACGAAAACACTGCGTGGCAGCGGTCATTCTTATTGGTAATTCTTCCATTGAATAAATTTTATCTTTTCCAATGTTTGTAAGAGGAACTTCCGCTGTCGGAATAAGCCAAAGCCCCTCATTTGTATGGTAACTATCGTCCCTGAACTTTGGCAATTGACCAGTTCCTAACATGGATTGTTCATTTACGAGAACTGGTGTCCAAAATTCTGTTAGTTCACTTTCTATTATGTTGGTGTTAAGCATGTATTGCGTTAGCGCTCGGTGTAATAAAGCTACGGACTTAGAAAGAAATACAAATCGTGACCCAGTAATCTTTGAAGCTGTTTCAAAATTTATATCGTTTTTAGTTGCACCAACTTCAAAGTGCTCCTTAGGCTGAAAATTATAAGATTTAATTTCCCCCCATCTATAAACCTCTACATTGTCTGTTTCACTTTGCCCTATTGGAACATCATCACTTATCAAATTGGGGATAGACAAAAGTAAAGCCTCTAAATCTTGTTCTATATTTCTGAGAGATGTCTCTAGTTGGGCTATCTCATGCTTCATTTTTTTAATATTTTCACGGATGGTCATAGTTGCATTATCGTTATTCCTCGCAGCAGCACCAACGTTTTTTGACAACATTTTTCTTTCAGCCAGTAATTTTTCCAGTTTCTCGATGGTGTTTCTTCTTTGCGTATCTAATGCAATAACTTCTGAACTTTTAGAACCCTCACCTCTATTTTCTAAAGCTTTATCAAAAATCTCAGGACAATCTCTAATAAGTTTTATATCATGCATTATTTAACTCAGTTGATTTAATATTATGGTTCAAAGCTATAACGCGATTTACCTCTTGTTATATTAGTCGTTCACAGAATTGTTTTATCCTTTTACAACCAGTTCGTAAATCTTTTTCACTTAAGGCATAACTTATTCTTATACTATCTTTGCTTCCAAAACTTGAACCTGGTACCGTTGCTACATGTTCTGAAGATAATAATTGCATGCAAAAGTTTATATCATTCAATATTACTTCGTTACTATTTAATCGCTTGCCAAGAAATCTTTTTATTGAAGGGAATAAATAAAATGCTCCTTCGCTAAAATTAGTGTCAAAGCCCTCCAAATCGGATAAAGCAGAAATCACAATTGCTCTCCTTTTCAAGAGTGATTCTTTAATGGCTTTAAAATAATTATTGTCTAATTCCAGAGCTTTAATTGCTGCATTTTGAGCAATAGTATTGGCAGCAGATGTAGATTGAGATTGTATTTTTGTCATCGCCTCAATAAGTATTTTCGGGCCGGCGCCATAGCCTAATCTCCATCCAGTCATGCAATAACCTTTAGAAAATCCATTCACTACAAGTGATCTCTCTTTGAGTTTCTTATCAATGTGCAGGATGCTTAGATTTTTCTCTTTTGAAAAGTTTAGTTTTTCATAAATATCATCTGAAAGTATCCAAATATCTGGGTACTTTCTTAATACTAGTACAAGTTTTTTTATAGTTTCAGGAGAATAAATAACACCAGTTGGATTGTTTGGTGAGTTTAAAATAATCCATTTAGTTTTCGATGTAATTAGCTTTTCTAATTTTTCTGTATTTATCGAAAATCTTTCTCCTCTTGTTGTGTGCAAGACAATTGGTCTCCCACCACATAATTTTATTATTTCAGGATATGACACCCAATAGGGAGAAATAATAATTACTTCATCACCATCGTTTATAGTGCTTTGCAGTGCGTTATAAATAACTTGCTTCCCTCCATTAGAAACAATTATCTCGTCACATTTATACTCCACTTTAAGATCTTTTTTTAGTTTTGCGCTTATAAGATCCCTCAATTCTTTTCGACCTGCAACTTGTGTATAAAGGGTTTCTCCATTATTTATCGTCCTACAAGCTTCTTTTCTTATCGATAAATCAGGCTTGAACGAGAGTTCTCCAGTTGCCATATTTACTATTTTGTGACCTTGTTCCTTTAGAGACAATGCCAAGTCAGAGACCTCAGCCGTTTTTGACATATTGATCTTTTTCATATTTCTTGAAAAACGCATAAGTTGTAATTAAACCAAAATCTTTAATTGTAATAGTCAAAAAATAAATTATTTTCAGAGTATGAATATAAAAGTAGTCCGGAAAAGGTTGTCTATTAGAAGCTGGAGAAGAGGCACTAAGGAATTAGACTTAATTCTGGGCCAATTTTCAGATAAGAATCTTACAGAGCTACAAATGTCTGAACTCAATTTATACGAGCAGTTTTTATCCAACGATGATTATTTAATTTATAACTGGTTGTTTGGCAAGGAAGATAGTCCAGAAATATTTAAAAGCTTGATTAAAAGGATACAAGAAGGCATGCATAACTAATAAGTGCTACTTTGCTAATTTTCATTATCAAAATATTTTAGTTGTTTTTTTGGAAAACTTAGGAAATAATTGAAATTGATAGTAAATTTCAATTTATCCACAGCTTTTAAGTGGATTTTGCAACCACTATTAAGCGCGCTGAAAGAACAATAATATTGTATGCCAAATAGGTGAATATGGCCGACGGAAACTTTGGATTTAAAGTCAATGGTTTTGACTCCTACACTCTACTTCTTGGGGAAGAGCTAAGGGGTGAAAGGGCTACTTTGGGGAAGTCTCTTCTTCAGGTTCAAAAAGACCTTAAAATTAAAGCGGCTTATATATCGGCTATTGAAAATTGTGACTTAGATGCATTTCCAAATAAAGGTTTTGTAGCAGGTTATGTTAGGTCTTATGCACGGTATTTAAATCTTAACCCAGAAGAGGTCTATGAAAGATTTTGTTTGGAATCAGGGTTTTCGTCACAAGATGGATCTCGTAGATTAGATAGCGCTAATCGTTATAAAGATAGAGGTTTAAAAGATTACAACATTGAAACTCAGCTAGATTGGAAGCCATCATATGTCGGACTTCAAGAGGCGGATAGTTCACTATTTAGTAAAAGCTACTGGTTTTTTTGGCCTTTTTTGGTCGCATCTTTGATACTTTTTGGGATTAGCTTTGGGGCTTGGAAAGTTCTTATTGATATTCAAAAATTAAAAATTGTGCCGGCTGATAATTTGCCAATGATAATGAGCGAAATGAACTTACAACCTTCTGAAGTTTTGAGTGAGAATAAGTTAAATAGGTATCAATTTGCACGCAAAGAGTTTGAGGCAAATGAATATAAGGTTTCTGAGAGTAATAAATTAGTGGCACCCCAAGTTTCCTATAGAGATGGACCAATAATGCACTTACAAATTGAGGACATTGGTGTGCTAGGAACAAACTCAACAAAGCTCGATAGATCTTTACCAATCGTAAGCTCATCAGTTAGATCTACAAGAGAAGTATCGGTAAACAAGTTTGATTTTGGTTCGGTACCTGAATTTGATGTAACAAGTTCGGTTGATATTGGACAAGCCGGGCCAAACCCGCAGCAATTAGTAAACTCAGAAATTGCATCAGATTACCAATTCCAAAGACGCCATCAAGGCGTATTAGGCCCTCATAAGAAAAACGGTGCATTTGTAGAGCAAAGTGAAACTACACTTAATATTTTTGCGGTCAATGCCTCTTGGATACGTATCAAAGATGAAGGCAGAAAAGTTGTAGTTGAAAAAATCTTAAAAGCAGGAGAGGTGCTTGAAATTAAAGACAACTGGTTCAATGGAAACTTAAGGGCTGGCAACGCCAAAGATTTGTTCTTTTCACTAAATGGTGTGACCTATGGGCCAGTATCTGAAAAAAGAAAAGTGATAAAGAATTTCAAGATAGATCCCCAAAATATATTCAATTCCTTAAAGATCAATGAATTGAAGGATAGCTACTTAAATACCTTGTTGAATAAAAAAAGGACTTTGTAGTGTCTTTACAGTTTAGTTATTTAAATAAAAGGATTTAAACGTGTCGCTTGACAGTGTAAGGCCATGGCGTCAAATTTCTAGAAGAAAATCAAGAGAGATAAGTGTAGGTGATGTAAAAATAGGTGGCGGTAACCCTATATCAGTTCAAACGATGACTAACACAATTACTGCCGATGCCAAACAAACTATTGCACAGGTAAAAAATTGTGCGGAGGCAGGGGCCGAGATTGTGCGAGTATCATGCCCTGATACCGATAGCACTGTGGCATTGAAAGAAATATGTAAAACAAGCCCAGTTCCGATAGTTGCTGATATACACTTTCATTATAAAAGAGCAATTGAAGCAGCTGAAGCAGGGGCCGCATGTTTGCGTATTAATCCTGGAAACATTGGTAATAACGAAAAAATTAGAGACGTAATTAAAGCAGCTAAAGACTTTGGGTGTTCAATCAGAATAGGAATAAATGCTGGAAGTATAGAAAAGGACCTTCTAGAAAAATATAGGGAGCCCTGTCCTGAGGCTTTACTAGAGAGCGCAAAAAGAAACATTGGTATTTTAGAAGACAATGATTTTTTTGAGTTTAAGATTTCTGTTAAAGCATCTGACGTATTTTTAGCAGTTGCGGCTTATTCAGACCTTGTCAACATAACTGATGCGCCATTTCATATTGGAATAACTGAAGCTGGCTCGTTTTTCTCTGGAACAGTCAAGTCAGCTATAGGACTTGGAAACTTATTATGGGCAGGGTTAGGAGATACTGTGCGGGTTTCATTGTCTGCAGATCCTGTTGAAGAGGTTAAAGCTGGGTATGAAATTCTGAAATCATTAAACCTCAGACACAGAGGTGTTCAAATTATCTCATGTCCTTCATGCGCAAGACAAGGTTTTGATGTAATAAAAACGGTTGAAATCCTTGAAAAAAAATTAGAGCATATTAAAACCCCAATTTCTCTCTCCATAATAGGTTGCGTTGTTAATGGCCCAGGAGAAGCGTTAATGACAGATATAGGCTTCACTGGAGGTGGTGCAGGAACAGGAATGATATATAGGTTGGGGAAAACAGATCATAAATTAGATAATGATAAGATGATCGATCACATTGTTGGTCTTGTTGAACAACGAGCAAAAGAACTTTCCAAAAAATTGTAGTTTTTTTATGTTCGAAGAAAAACTTAAGAAAATTGTTGATCGCTTCGATTTCTTGGAAAGAGAAATGCAGCGTAATTTAGATAGAAACACATTTGAAGAATATTCAAAAGAGTATTCAGAATTGAAAGATGTGAAAGATATAATCTCTCAATTTTTTTCAACAATTGTTGAAATAGAAAATACTTCACTTTTGCTGAATGATAAAGAGCTTGCAGGTTTAGCAGAAAGTGAGTTGCTTATATTAAAAGCAAAGAAAGACCTTATTGAACAGGATCTTAAACTTTTACTAATACCTAAAGATATTAACGATGAAAGATCGGTAATTATTGAGATAAGAGCAGGAACTGGAGGAGATGAAGCTTCATTGTTCGCATTAGATTTATTTAAAATGTATCAGCGTTTTGCGGATAAAAATAAATGGAAAATAGACATAATTGAACAATCAAGTACTGATCTGGGTGGTTTAAAGGAAGTTACTTTCCATTTCAAGGGGGATAAAATTTATTCAAAGTTGAAATTTGAAAGTGGCGTTCATAGGGTCCAAAGAGTTCCTACAACAGAAAGCAGTGGAAGAATTCATACGTCTGCTGCGACTGTCGCAGTTTTGCCAGAGGCTAAAGAAATAGATATAGAGATATCACCAAATGAAATACGTATAGATACTATGCGTGCATCTGGAGCTGGCGGACAACATGTTAATACAACAGACTCTGCAGTTCGTATTACTCATTTGCCAACGGGAATAGTAGTTACAAGTTCTGAAAAATCTCAGCATCAAAATAGAGCTAGAGCAATGGAGGTTCTAAGAACCAGGTTGTATGACTTACACATAAAAGATCAATCTAATGCTATTGCCTCTCAAAGAAAGTCTCAGATCGGATCTGGGGATAGATCTGAAAGAATAAGAACCTATAATTTTCCACAAGGGCGAGTTACAGATCACAGAATAAATCTTACATTATATAAACTAGAGGAAATACTTAATGGTGATCTCGAAGAAATAATAAATGGATTGATCTCTGCTGAGAGACTCGAAGCAATGAGTTCTTACGAAAATGACAATGAAAAATAAACAAAGCCTTTTCCTTTCTAAAAAAGAATTACTAAAAGAAGCGGGTTGTGATGACTATAATGAGTCGGCAAAACGATTGTTTTCAAAAGCTTTTGGAATATCCTCAGCTCAAAGCTATAAATATCAAACCTATGAAGGGTCAAATGAAAATGCTTCTCTATTCTCGGAAATGATCAGCAGCAGAGCATTTGGCGTACCAACTTCCCACATAGTCTGCTCGAGGTCGTTTTGGAAGAATGACTTCCATGTTGATAAGACTGTATTGGATCCAAGGCCTGAGAGTGAATTAATTATAGATGTTACTAAAAATTTACTTATTGATGGAATGAAGGTGCTTGATCTAGGATGTGGAAGTGGCTGTCTTGGATTATCATTATACAAAGAAAACTCCAACATCAATCTCTTTTTAGCAGATATTTCAAAGAAAGCCTTAAGCCTATCAAAGAAGAATGCTGAAGAGCTAAAGGCCGATTGCGAGTTTATTCATTCGGATCTATTCTCAAATATCCACAATAATTTTGACTTGATTATAACTAATCTTCCATATATCGCAAAAGACGATTTCCGTTATTTGCAAAGAGAAATTATTCTTCATGAACCGCACGAAGCGCTTTATGGAGGGCGCTCTGGATTGGATGTAATAAAACAGTTTTTAGATAGTGTTAATAGACATTTGAATAAAAGTGGATTTTTTGTGATAGAATTCGGTAAGGGACAAGATTGTCTATTAAAGGAAGAGTTGGTACGATCTAATTTTAATAACGTTTATTACTATAAAGATCTCAATAACGTAAATCGAGTGGTATGTGTTAAAAAAGACACATAAATTCAATATTAGGGAAAATAATTTCAAAGATTGCGTATGCAGTTGTCTTAATCTTTAAATGGTTTATATTCATCTCATGTATGAACTTTTTAGTTCTACCATAAAGCATCAACAGAAAATAATAATAGAAATGAGATCGTCAGGAAAATCACGCAATAAGAATAGAAATAATGGTCGTAGACCTAACCCTGGTAACGTCATAAACAGAGTTTTTGACAGCGCAGGTCCCGAAGGTAAAGTTAGAGGCACTCCCCAACAGATTATTGACAAGTATCAATCCCTTGCCCATGATTCGCAGCTTTCAGGTGACAGGGTTTCAGCAGAAAATTTTCAACAGCATTCTGAACATTATGCAAGACTTCTTTTAGAAGCACAGAAAGCAATAGCCGAGAAATCCGCTTCTCAAGACAACACGACCGACGATGGTGATTCTTCTAAAGAGAAAACGCAATCTGATAGTAGCGAAGATAAAGGTTTATCAGATGTTCCTTCCCTGAAAGAGCAAAAGGAAAAAATTTCTCTAGAGCAAAACATAGATACAGCATAATAGAGTCACTGAATTAGTTACTTGATTTGTCTATGGCGTCTGTAAGGAGACAAAATTGCTGGAGTGTTATGTTTTCGGGCCTACTATCTTCAGGGATGTCACTCATTGCCATAAGCTCGATTATGTTTTTATAAGTAGTTTTGAGGGTGTTTTTTATCATTTTCCTCCGACCTTGAAAACTTTCCTTAATGATATCTCTAAATAAAGCACTGTTGTGTTTGTGGCAGTATTTATGATTACTTTGAAATTTCACAAGAGCGCTCTCTACCTTTGGTGTTGGAAAAAAGGAAGTCTTAGGAATCTGCAGTTCTAAAGAAGGAAAAGAATAAAACTGAGAAAATAGAGACAATCGTCCGTACTGTTTTGTATTTGGTTTTGCAACTATGCGATTTGCAACCTCTAGCTGGAACATTAGAAAAAGCTTATCCCACTTGCTTTCATCATTTGATGGAGTTAATAGTTTTGCTAAAATCTTTGTTGAAATATTATAAGGTAAATTACCAAAAATAACTGGTGGTTCTGAGAAATAACTGTAGATGTCAGTTTTTAAAATATCCTCAGAAATCAATGTTGTTTTAACGCTGCTACTTTGCAAAATCTTACTTAGTATTTCGACATAATCTTTATCTATCTCAACAACAATAAGATTCTTGGGTTTAGCCTTTATAAGATGTTTAGTTAAGTTGCCTGACCCTCCACCAATTTCTAAAATACTTTTGTTTTCTAGTTGGCCAGCAATTGAAACTATTCTTTCTATTACTGATTGATCTGTTAAAAAATTTTGACCGAACTTTTTTTTTGGTGCTACTTTATGCATTAGACTAAAGGTATACGTCCTGGTTTTATTAAAGAAGACATCATCCCTGCGAACAAAATTGCTTGATAGAATGAATTACAATCTGCTTTAAAGTCTTTTGCAATATCAACACCTGTTCCGTGTCCAGGGCTTGTTCTTATAATTGGAAGCCCTAATGTAAAATTTATTGTGTCAGAAAATGCCAACAGTTTTAGAGGTACGAGCGCTTGATCATGATACATTGCAAGTGTCACATCATAATTTTTATACTCTTTAGATCCAAAAAAACCATCTGCTGGGAAAGGTCCATCTACAACACAATTATTATTTCTTCGAAATTTCATTATAGCTGGTAATATTTCTAGTATCTCTTCATTACCAATCTGTCCGTTTTCCCCGGCATGCGGATTAAATCCTAAAACTGCTATCTTTGGCATTTTGTGAAAGTACTTTTTTATTTCCGACATAATTAAAGTTATTTTTTTTCCAATTACCTGTTCCTTTAATTTTGATGATACCTGGTTCAAAGGCTCATGAATCGTTAAGGGTATAATTTTTAAATAGCGATTAAGCATCATCATCATCGCAGTGTCTTTTTCACATTCACAAAGATTTTCAAGATAATCTGTGTGGCCAGAAAACTTAAATCCCTTTCTTCTAAGAATTGATTTATTTATTGGTCCGGTCACCATCGCGCTAACTTTGTTTTTTAAGCATAGTTCCGTACCAATTCGTATCGACTCTATAACTGATGACGCATTTTCAACATCAAATTCACCTGGAGAGAAATCTCGAGGATAATTCAAATTAAGAATATTTAGATGATTTTCGAAATTTTTTGCCTCATCAATATGATTTATTTTTCTCAGTGGTACATCATACCTTTTGGCTAAGGACTTGAATTTATCAAAATCACTGATAGCTACTAGATTGTGCATTTCTCTAGCCTTTTTATAGCTTTTCAAAAGCACCTCTGGTCCAACCCCAGCAGGATCTCCCATGGTCAAGATTATAGTATTTTTTGTCACTTTTTAACTACAGTAGTATTTCTTCTTAATTCAAGCATTAACTCATTGCTTAATCGTTGAGCTTCTTCATTTTTCTTAATATTTTCATAGCTTGAAGCTCTACTTTGCTTATCACTTACGAAGCTCTCACAAAGTGTTACTGAGCGTGCTAATCCACTGTTATCTACATACTTATAGCTTTCTCCAGGCATTAGTTTCGTAAGTATATCTCTTATATTTTTTTCAACCTTAGAAAGTAAAACCGGTCCTCTAATGTCTTTTTCATCTGAACATAATGCGCTGCTATCGGAGGACTCGCTTATAACGGAATAGGTTACAGATAATTTTGGTGTTTTTATAGTTTGATATGACCTGGTTTTATAGAGTTTTAATAAAATTAATCCTCCATTAACTTTAAATGGTTTTGAAACTTCATTTCTTTTTAGTCCGTCCAATACGTTACTAAATTGTTTAGATAAGCTACTTTTTTTTATCGGCCCAGTTTTACCCTTGTTTGTTTTTGAAGTGGCTGAAGAAAATTTTTCAACAGCCTTTTCAAAATCAGCGCCGTTGTTTAACTCTATTTCTAACCTATTTGCAATAAGATTTGCACTTTGAGGATCCCACCGCTCATTGGAAATAAATATTTCAAAGAACTCATACTCTTTTTCTATTCTTTTGGGGGTTGAGGTTAAAGGCATAAGGTCTTTTATAGCAAGGTTATTTATTTTGTATCCAAATCTAAAATCCAAGACTTTTTTCCACCTAATATTACCTTTCACAAAATTATAAAACGTTTCGATATAAATACCTTTTGATCTTAATATGGATCTTAACTCCTTATTCGTTATTTTATTTGATTGAAGAAAGTCATCAACCTGTAAATTTAATTCCGTATTAGAAACCATTATTTTTAATCTATCTGCATAAATTTCCTTGATTTTATTACTAACTACAATTTTCTCTGCTTCCGAACGACCAATACTTGAACCGTTTAATAAATTGCTGAGCTTTCTAAATTGGTCAATATCATAGTTGGTTATTATTTGGTCATCTATTTGATATGCTACACTAAAGTTGGACTTGCAAAACGCGTAGGCTGGAACCAGCATTAGTAATATTAGAGAAATAAAAACTTTTGTTCGTATATATCTGACAAAGGCCATCATTTTATAACACACTTAGACATATTGTTATTGTAATATTTGGATCCAATGTTTCCGAAATTTACTACTAAGTCAATCCTTGAGTCTTTAGGTAAAAGATTAGTTGTTGTATTTCTTCTAGATAAAGATAAATCTATATCTATACACTCATTTTTGAAGTTTAGCCCTAGGGAAGTGTTAATATCTTCGTTATTTACCATATTTCTTCTCAACCCAAGCTTGCCGGACCAATTTTTAGAAAAGCTGGAATTTAAATTTAGTGTTAATTCATTTAGGTCTGTACTAGTTCCCTCCGATGGATCTGAAACTAAATTTGTTAAACTAGTCTTAATTTGATAACGAGGTTTTGTAAGTTTGAGTGATGTATTAGATCTTTTTAAGGTAAAATTCTTGCTGTAAACTCGTGTGCTTGCTATATCTAAATCCTTTCTAAAACTTAAGTTGCCTGATAATAAAATATCAGATTCATACCCGTTCAGGCCTGAAGATGGTAGGAAGTCTTTCGAGTTTTTATTTCTGTATACTTGCCCAAGATTAACATTATATTTATAATTATTTTTATACTCATAAAAATATTGCAAGCCAGCATTTAACCTGAGGCCGTTTTCTTGCCTATCAATACCTGGTATTTTTCTTAATTTAAAAAGAGTAGTGCTGTCAAACTCTGTTGTGGAGCTATCCTCATCAATGGAAAGCTTAGGAGATGAAGTGTCGGTGGAATAAACTACTTGTGCCACGGGTATCAAAACCTCAGATTTATTATTTCTACCCCTGAAAAGCGGATATTTGAACTCCAAAGCGCCAAGCGGATAAACTTTTAACAGATACCTGTCATTATCTATATTATTTTCACTATAGCCAGCGGTAAGTACATTCCCAGTTCCTCGAACAATAAGTCCATTTTCTGTCTGCCAACTTTTGCTTAGCTCTATGTCAGCCGAAAGTCTACTGTAGCCGGTTCCTTTTCGACGTGAGATCCCAACTAAAGAATATTTTTCACTTAGCAAAAGGCCAGATCTTTTAAATTTCCTATATTTTCTGTACCTTAAATCTGGTAATACTAAAGGTTCAACGGTATTACTGTCTCGTAGAGATGTATGATACAAAGTTGAAGCCTGCAAAGAGCTACGGTTTGAAAATTTCTCAAAACTAATCGAGTTGAGAAATCTATCTCTGTCGTCATATCCATATTTGCCTAAAAAAGAAGTGTCGCTTATTAATGTTGTATCAACGTTTAAAAAGGTTGATTGATCTAATCTAGCGTTGCCTTTTATTTTCAAAAAGCCTTTTATTGAATTATTGCCACTGGAGGGAAGAAAAGCAGACTCTAATATCAAATCTCCTAGATCAAATAACTTTCTGTATTGACTTTCAATTAGAAGATTTATTTTAGATGTTTTAATAAGAGAAAAAGTAAAATCTGAGGTGTTCCCAATTGTAAGAAACATAGGTTGTCTGACGCCAGTTCCAAGTAAATCAGAACTTAGAAAACTTGGGGCCAAAAGACCAGAAGCTCTAGTAACACCAGGCTCTGGAGTTTGTAGATATGGTGTATAAATTACTGGAACCCCAAAAATTTCTAACCAAGTGTTATAATAGTGAAGTTTCCTAGTTTTACGATCGTGTATTAGTCTGTCTGACTTCAATACCCAAGAAGGTTGTGGGTTTAAAATACATATCTCACAAGGTGTACCTATTGCCTTTTTGAAAATGGTGTTATTTCCCTCGATATTCATCTCCTCCGCAGCTACTTGAAATTTCTCTTCAATGAGTGCTTTTACATTTTTTGTAAGTATCGTGCGTGTTTTTTTATCAATTTGAGCAAAACTACCTATAATTCTTGCTCCCTGATTAGTTTTTATAAAGATGTCAGAAGTAAAGGATATTATTTCTGAATTTCTGTTGAAGGTTAACGTGTCGGTCTTAATTGTTACATCGGCAAAATAAATTTTTACATTTCCCTTAGCAGAAAAAATATTGCTATCTCGATTGAAAACCAACGTTTCAGCTTCAATGGAAAACTCTTGAGCCTGTGATACTCTTATTGGTAGGAGTATAATAGCAATTATTAATAACTTTTTTATATTCCCTAGTCTCATTGTTATCCATCTTCGATGTGTAATAGTATTCCTGAAAAAATTAAAATAGCCAAAGTGGATGGCCCAAACGCTACTAATGCCAGTGGCACTTCTTCAGTCAACGCAAATGACTCAAAAATCTTTTGGACGGAGAATAATAGAAAGCCAATAAATAAACACATAAAAATTTTAATGCCTCTAGAAAACTTACTCTCATTTCCCAATAAGAACATCGCAGCTATTAACAACATAGCAGTAAAAAATATTGGCCTTGATAATTCTGTTAAAAAGAAAAGTTTGTGCCTTGCAGCAGAGTAGCCTGACATCTCTAACTTTGAAATAAATTGTTTTATTGAATAAATACTAATGACTCTTGGGTCTGCAAAACTATCTGTTATCTGCTCATTGGTCAAGCTGGTAGGCACGTCAAGTTGTTTGATTGTTATAGGCTTTGATTTTTTTTCAGGTCTAAGATTATTGTCCAAAATTTTTACATTTGTTAGTTCCCAAAAGTTCTCCCTTAGAATAGCCTTCGAAGCTTTTATTTTTCTATTCAATTTTTCTTGACCATAAAATTCAAAAAAAATTAAATCATAAAATACTGTCGCAGTGGAGTTCATTGTTGAGGCTTTAATAACCATATCTATGTTTTCATTTTTATCTCTTAACCAGATATCATTATCACTCACAGAAAATGAGTTTTTATTAGTAAGGTTAAGTCTCTCCAACACAGTGTCTGAAGCACGCATCGAAGCTGATACCAAGGGACCGCCTATAAAGGTTACTATCAATCCAAGGAGAATAGTAATTATCACGGGAGACAATAAAATTCTAAAGGCTGACTTTCCAGAAGCTTTCAGGATAGGAATTTCATTTGAATTTGATAACCAGGAGAAAGTCAGTATTGAACTCAGCATAATAATTAGAGCCATTGCCTCCAAGGTTAGCATGGGTATTCTCAAAAAAATATTTAATATTGCTTTATTTGCATCGAGCCCATTCGAAGAAAAAAAATTCAGTTGATCTGAACCGTCAATTAAAAGAATAAAAAAAAGTACTGTGAGCAAAGATATACCCAAACTTTGAAGGTACCTTATCGAAATATATATGGTTGTTATCATCTTATTTGAATTTAATTATTTCAAAGACATATTAAAATAGATAATCTTGTATATAAACAACTAACTTTCTAAAGGTATCCAAAGTAGATCCATGAAGCCTCACAAGATATTGATTAAAAGAAAAAAGAATTTTGATCTTAATTATCAGAAAAACAAATTTGTTTTATTTATCGGTGAAAAGGGAAAATTAGATAGTGGGGTGCCTCTTCACAGCGATATTAAAGATATGATAAAGAAAGTTATCAATAAAAAGGTCTTTAAAGATTTACCTATTAATAAATCCATTTATCTCGACAATCCGCTTACATTGGATCCAGACTTTATATTGATCATTAAGGTCAAAAACTGCGTGGATGATAAAGATCTTTATGAGTTTGGAAAGATAATTAGCAAGTTCAAAGAACGTCATACTCTTTCAATTTTATGGAATATTTGCAAGTCACTGGACTCAACTGCGAGAACAATCCAGCTAAGATCATACGTTTTCAATAAATTAAAGTCAGAGAATAATAGAACAAAAATGAGCGCTGAAACCATTTTTTTTGTGGACGAAAAGTATAAACACTCAAAAATAGATTTATCAAGAAATGATGCATTAGCTGAAGGGGTCTTCTTATGCCGTGACCTAATAAATCTACCAGCAAACATTTTGAACATTAAGAAATTTGAAAATGAACTTAAAAGTTTAAAAAAAATCGGCGTTCGAGTCACAGTTTTAAATGAAAAAGAGATTAAAGCAATAGGGATGAATTTACTTTTTGCCGTTGGGCAGGGATCAGAGAGTCCATCCAAGGTAGTTGTGTTAGAGTGGAAAGGTGGGAAACGTGATGCAAAACCAACTGCACTAATTGGTAAGGGAGTTGTCTTTGACTCAGGAGGATTATCATTAAAGTCCTCTTCTGGGATGGTTGATATGGCTATGGATATGGCTGGCGCAGCGGTAGTAGGAGGCGTATTTAAGTCCGTTGCTTTATCCAAGTTGAAAGTCAATATAGTGGGCCTGATTGGACTCGTTGAAAATATGCCTGGACCTAGTTCCGTCAGACCTGGCGACATCTTAAAGTCACTTAAGGGAGATATGGTACAAGTTAATAACACCGATGCAGAGGGGCGTTTATTGTTAGGTGACTTGCTTTGGTATGCACAACTACACTTTAAACCTAAAAGAATATTTGATCTAGCTACCCTTACGGGAGCTATTATAATTGCACTTGGAAAAGAATATGCTGGAGTATTTTCAAATAATGACAAATTTTGTAAAGAGTTTTTAACCGTTTGTGAAAAATCGAACGAGAAAGCTTGGAGATTACCTCTTGACCAAAAGTTTGGGGATGCGCTTTCCTCCAGTGTTTCTGACTTGACTAACGTTGGGGGTTCACAAGGCTCCTCAATAATTGCTGCAATGTTTTTGAATAATTTCGTTAAAAAAGAGACTCCGTGGATTCATTTAGATATTGCAGGAGTTGCCAAAAACACGGAAACCACTTTTAGTAGGAATGGAGCTACGGCATGGGGTGTAGTTTCTCTTTTTGAGTATTTACGGGAATTTTCATAAGTGAATGTAAATAAATTAGAAAAGGCTTACTTCTATAATTCTTCGCATAGAAATGTTGTTGCCGATATTTCTTGGTTAACGGAAAAGCTTTACAAAGAAAGGTTCAGCATTTTAATTTGTTGTAAAGATCAAGAAACTGTCGAAGTTATTGATGATTTTCTTTGGAGATATAAAGAGGATGGGTTTATACCTCATTCAATAGAGAAAAAAGAACAATCCTCAATCTATCCTGTGCTGATTACTACTGAAATAGATGAAGAGCATAAACATAATGTCTTGTTGGCTTTAACCGGTGTTTTAATTGAAGAAAAAAGCTGGAAAAAATTTACTAAAGTTTACTACTTTTTTGATGATCAAGAAAATGGGGAAAAAGAAAACGCGAGGGCAATGTGGAGAAGTTTGAGCGCTCTGGATGTTGATTGCAAGTATTGGGTTAATAAAGCAAATAAGTGGGTTTTAGCGCGCTCAAGCTAGAAATTAGTTTACTTTAAAACTTAAATGTTTTAAATGTCCGTCAGATAAAGGAAATATGTAGATGTCTTTGGAAAAAACTCTCTCGATTATAAAACCAGATGCCGTCAAAAGAGACTTAACTGGTAAAATTATTGCTATGTTTGAAGAAAAAGGGCTCAGAGTAGTAGCACAAAAGAAAATTTGGTTGTCCAAAGAGCAGGCTGGCTCTTTTTATGACGTACACCGCGGCAAGCCGTTTTTTGGCGAATTATGTGAATTCATGTCTTCAGGCCCAGTCGTTGTCCAAGTTCTTGAAGGTAACAGGGCAATAGAGCTTAATAGAGAAATCATGGGAGCAACAAACCCTGATCAGGCAGAAGCAGGAACGATCCGTAAGGAATTCGCATTATCGATGACTGAAAATTCAGCGCATGGCTCCGATTCCCCCGAAACTGCAAGGGAAGAGATAAGTTTTTTCTTTTCAGGTTTAGAGATTCTTCAGTTTTGACGTCCCTTTAGGGTATCGGTCAATAATACTTTTCTACCGTTCTCCTTAAGAAACTCTCTCAAAACACTTTTATATAAAAGATGTTCTTGGGGTAACAAATCTTCTTCAATCTTCTTTGCGGTACTGTTTTCGGCTATTTCTATTATAACTTGTCCCAGTATGGGTCCTTGATCCACTTCGTTTGTTATCTGGTGCACTGTGGCGCCATGTATTAAACAGCCAGCCTTCATTGCTCTCTGATGAGTATTTAAACCCTTAAAAGAGGGTAAAAGAGAAGGATGAATGTTCAGAATAGGCTTAGAAAAGGATTTTATAAATTTTTCTGATAATATTTTCATAAAGCCGGCGAGACAGATTATATCGATATTTTTTCTCTTAAGAACATGCAATGTTTTTTCTTCAAAAACTGAATCGTCTTGCTTTGTTTCTGTATTAATTACAAAAGTTTCTATTGCGTTTTGTTCTGCGAACGCAAGACCTTCTGCATTCATATTATTTGAAACAACGAGTTTCGGATTACCAGGATGATCCCTCTCATTTTTCATATCATCGATAAGAGCCTTCATGTTTGACCCTCTTCCTGAAATAAAAATAGCCACATTTTTTTTTTTGTAAAAACTAGTCAATATTTAAGTTGCCCCTGAACTCTAATTGGTTTCCTTGAATTATTTCCCCAATTTTAACAACAGGCTCATTAATTTTTTTACTTTGAATTTCAAACGCCCTACTCTTATTTGCAGGAACGACAGCTATAAATCCTATTCCACAATTAAATGTTTGCAACGCCTGGTTTTGTGAGAGTCGAGCCTTTTTGATCGCCCACTTCAGCGAGATAGGTACATCCCATGAGTCCAATTGGATTTTTGCTGTAAGTTCTTTAGAGAAAATTCTTGGAAGATTGTCTACAATACCACCACCTGTGATGTGAGCAAATCCTGAACAAATATTCAATATTAGTGGGTCTTGAGCGAAATCTGAATATAATCGAGTTGCGGTCATTAAAGATTTTTTAAGTTCAGATACTTTATTTTTAGCCTCTAGTTCTAAAAGCTTTCGTATTAGTGTAAATCCATTCGAATGTGGACCAGATGATGGTAGGCCATAAATTATGTCACCAGGGTTAATTTCTTTAGGCAATTTTTTTAAGCGGTCAACAAGACCTATGGCAAATCCTGCTAAATCAAAGTCATTTTTGGAGTAAATGCCAGGCATTTCTGCAGTCTCTCCGCCAATAAGAGATACTTTTGCTTTTTTACATGCTACTGCAATACTCTCTATGACTTTTGAATGTTCTACAATATTCAATTTAGACATTGATAAATAATCAAGAAAAAAGAGAGGTTTAGCACCCGTGCAAATTAAGTCATTTATATTCATTGCGACGAGGTCTTGACCAATGCCTGAATAGTTTTTTGTGTCGATAGCCAGTTTTATCTTTGTTCCAACACCGTCACAAGCAGATACTAACAACGGGTTCTTGAGCTCCTCGTTTTCAAGTGAGTAAAGAGCAGCAAAATCTCCTACACCGTTTATAACATTTTTATCAAATGTTGAATTTACAATAGACGGTAGTTTTTTTACGAATTCATTTCCCGTATGAATATCTACACCGGTGTCTTTGTACGTGATTGATTTCGCTTTTTTAGTCATAGTATATCTTTTTGAAACTATTTTACTGCTTATTCTCTTAATTTGTATAAACTATAAAACACTCTAGATCTTGACAAGCTAAACAATCAAATTTAATGAAGAGAGTAAGTGCAAAACCTTTTTGGGGGGTTAGCTCAGTTGGTTAGAGCAGAGCGCTCATAACGCTTTGGTCACAGGTTCGAGTCCTGTACCCCCTACCACTATTTTACCATTATAAATCAATAAACTAGGACTATTTTCGACACCTCTGTTCACAGTTTTGTTCACAAAAAAATAGGGGTGGTCAAGGAAACAGCATAGTGACCACTTGTAATTTCATTTAAAAAATAAGAATCTAGCGCCTATTTGACACATTTAATTAAATGTCCATTGTAAAATACGTTCACTATCAATACTCTTGAATTATGAACACCGAAATAAATCGCAAAATAGCTGTTATACTTGTAGCTGACGTTGTTGGCTATTCCAAGCATATGGAAAAAGAT
>CACJWR010000022.1 GCA_902596985.1 uncultured Alphaproteobacteria bacterium | reverse complement strand
TTTCTTGCCTTGATACATTACAACAACACGATCGGCCATTTGCGCTACCACCGCCATATCATGCGTAATAAACATTACCGCCGTACCAGTTTCTTCTTTCAATCTATTTATTAAAGCGAGTATTTCTGCTTGAATAGTCACATCCAGAGCTGTCGTGGGCTCATCCGCGATTAACAGCCTGGGCTGACACGCTAGAGCAATTGCTATTACAACCCTCTGTCTCATGCCGCCAGAAAGTTCATGTGGGAATTGTTTCAACCGTCTCTCAGGTTCAGGAATCTTTGCCATTGTCATCAGTTCTAAAGCTCTTTTCTTCGCTTCCTTCTTTGAAAAACCTTTATGAACCATAAGGCCCTCAGTTAATTGTCTTTCGACTGTGAAAACAGGATTTAATGCGGTCATTGGTTCTTGAAATATCATACCAATTTCATTTCCTCTAATTTTCCTCATTTGAGATTGGTTGGAGACAGCAACATCAATTTTCCCTTTATCGCCCCTATTGAAAATCAGCTTTCCACCTGCCAAACTACCACCACCAAATTCTACAAGCCTCATCATTGAAAGAGATGAAACAGATTTTCCAGAACCTGATTCACCAACTAAACAAACGGTTTGCTTTGGTTTTATCTCGAAAGAGATGTCTTCGACAGCAACAACTGTTCCATCTTTTGTATCAAACTCGACACGTAAATTTTCAAAGGACGCGAGGGGTTCTTTTTCATCCAGCATTATTAATGTCGACTCCAATTAAAAATAAAGGTAGTTAACCATCTTACAACTTGAATTACATCATTTACAATGACAAAACGATATTGCATACTCAATCACTGCTTATAACGGGTCTTGGAATCAGTTTCCTGAGTTTTAAGCTGATTTTGGACCTTTAACTTGGGAGAAATTATATGCGTATAAAATCTTTATTTGTGGGATTAGCAGCGGCTCTTATAGCCACAGCTAGTTTTGCAGGAAGGGGTTCTGACGGAAATGTCAGCATTATCTATTGGCAAGCTCCTTCTATATTAAATCCATATCTATCAGGTGGTACTAAAGACATCGAATCATCTTCAATGATTATTGAGCCATTGGCTAGATATAACGAAACAGGAGCACTTGTGCCATTCTTAGCAGAAGAAATACCTACTGTTGCGAATGGTGGTGTGAGTGCTGATCTTAAGTCAATCACGTGGAAACTGAAAAGTGGGCTTAAATGGTCGGATGGATCAGCGGTAACATCAGCTGACGTAAAATTCACTGGTGAGTATTGCATGGATCCAGATGGTGGATGTGCACAGCTAGAGAAGTTTGATGGTGTAACTGATATCGCAACGCCAGACGATAGAACCATTGTGGTTAGCTTCTCAGCATCAAAGCCAAATCCTTACGGTCCATTCGTGGGTGGTCAAACGCCAATTCTACAGAAAAAGCAATTTGCAAACTGCATGGGAGCTAAAGCTCCAAACTGTACCGCAGAAAACTTTGGACCAATTGGGACAGGACCTTTTGTTGTGACAGAATTCAAGCCTAATGACGTTATTCAAATGAAAGCTAATGATAACTACAGAGATCCAAGCAAACCGGCTTTTGCAACTGTTACTTTTAAAGGTGGCGGAGACGCAACAGCAGCAGGTAGATCAGTGCTTGAAACAGGTGAATTCGATTATGCATGGAATCTGCAACTAGCACCTGAAGTTATTGCAAATATGGAAAAAGCCGGTAAAGGTGTTGCTATTGCTGGTTTCGGACCTTTGGTGGAAAGATTGGAAATGAATATGACAGATCCATCACCCTCTCTTGACGCCGATACAAGGTCAACTCGAAAAGCACCTCATCCTTTCCTAACGGATATAAACGTGAGAAAAGCTTTATCTATGGCTATAGATAGACCTTTGCTTGTAGAAATTGGTTATGGGAAAGCGGGCGATGTAACTTGTGACCTAGTTCCAGCACCTGACCTTTATGCCGCTAAAAACACGCATTGCCTTAAGCAAGACATTGCTGGAGCAAATGCGTTGTTAGAGAAAGCAGGATGGAAAAAAGGATCTGACGGTATAAGAGCCAAAGATGGCGTGAAATTATCTATTCTATATCAAACATCTACTAATGCTGTTAGACAAGACTTCCAAGCTCTAATTAAAGAGTGGTGGCAGCAAATAGGTGTTGAAACAGAATTAAGAAATCTTAATGCTTCTGTTTTCTTTGGTGGAGACCCAGGATCTCCTGACACATATCAGAAGTTCTATGCTGACGTAGAAATGTATGCAAATACATTCGATGGTACCGATCCACAAGCTTATTTATCAGCTTACAGATGTGGTAATGAACCTAAGCCAGAAAGCCAGTGGCAGGGTGCGAATATAAATAGATATTGTGACCCAGCTTATGACGCGCTTTTAGATAAGCTGTCAGCTACCGGTGACCTGAAAAAGCGTGGTGAAATTGGTATTCAGTTAAACAACATGCTTACCAAAGATAGCTACACGATCGTTCCTTTGGTACATAGAGGAAGAGTTTCAGCTCACGCCAAATCTCTTGGTGGAGTTGTGTTGAACACATGGGACTCAGAGCTCTGGAATGTTGCCGACTGGTATCGTATTAAATAACCTATGAAAGGCGCAACTTTTACTAGTTGCGCCTTCTTTTAATTTTTTATAGCCTTTTAGATGCTTACCTACATCGCTAGACGCTTATTGATTTCAGTACCTACTCTAATTTTTATTAGCTTGGTCATTTTTCTTTTATTAAATCTTGCTCCAAACGACCCGATGGCTCAAGTACCGTTGACAGTTCCTCCAGAAGTCAAACAAAAAATGAGGGAGGCCCTTGGTTTAGGACAACCTTTATATGTCCAGTTTTTGAAATGGTTAATACAGCTCTTCTGGATAGAGCCACAAGTCTTTATCGATTATATGTTTAACACAAGTTTCTCTGAGGGCAAATTACGCGTGATAAGCTGGCAAACAAGAAGTCCCGTAATGGATATAATTGTTCAAAGAATGCCCCAAACACTTTGGGTTGTAGGTATGTCTTATGTAGTAGGTATTTTGATAGCTATTCCGATCGGTATTTATTCTGCCTATAAGCAATACTCAGTTTTTGATCAGGTTGGCACTTTTGTCACTATGATAGGGTACTCAGTTCCACCATTTTTCACTGGAGTATTTGTGATCGTAATTTTTTCAGTGCAATTAGGATGGTTGCCGTCAATTTATGACACTACACACACAGTAGTCGATTGGGAGACCTTCAAGATCCAATTGAAACAGATGGTCATGCCCGTGATGGTGCTGGCACTCCAAACAACGGCAATGATAAATAGATTTATGCGCGCAACAATGCTCGATAATTTAAATCAAGACTATGTCAGAACTGCGAGAGCCAAGGGTTTAAGTGAGTGGACTGTTGTAATGATACATGTCTTAAGAAATTCAATGATCCCTGTAATTACGGTAATTGCTTTAAATGTTCCTGCAATCTTTGGGGGTGCAATAATTACGGAGCAGGTATTTAAGGTAAATGGAATAGGTCAACAATTAATTGGAGCAATTTATGCTAACGACCTACCAACTGTGCAAACGATTACGTTTATGTTTGCTGTGTTGATAGTGCTTTTTAACTTATTAGCCGACATAATATACGGGATACTTGATCCAAGGATACGCTATGACTGATAATAACGATATTACTGCAAAGCCACGCAGCAAGATTAAAGATGTTTGGGATCAGTTCAAGAGTCACAAAGGCGCTCTTTTGGGTGCAATAATTTTCTTTTCCATTGTTTTATTGGTAATGGTAGGACCATTTATATGGCCCTTTGATGCAAATCAAATTGATATTCGATCGAGAAACCAAGGTCCAAGTCTATTGCATCCCTTTGGAACTGATCAGTTAGGTCGAGATACCTTGGCTAGGATGATGGCAGGAGGACGTACATCGATAGCGGTAGGATTAGCGGCGATGGCACTGTCACTGTTTTTTGGAAGTTTCATAGGGGTCACTGCTGGTTTCTATAAAAGACTGGATGGGGTTCTCATGAGATTTACCGATTTGTTTCTATCGTTGCCTCTACTTCCTTTACTTTTAGTTATGATGCTCTTATTTAGGGAGCCTCTTAGCGAGGCATATGGGCCTGAAAGGGGTATGTTTGTATTAATTGTGGTTTCTATTGGAGTCACTAGCTGGATGCCTACCGCCAGAATTGTGCGTGCTGATGTTCTAGCACTTAAAGAAAGGGAATTTGTCCTTGCCGCAAAAGCAAGTGGTACTTCAGATACCTTGATTATTTTAAGGCATATAATGCCAAATGTCTTATCACCTATAATGGTGTCAGCTACTCTCGGCATTGCTAATGGTATAATAACGGAGAGTGCACTGTCCTTTTTAGGTTTAGGATTTCCTCCTGACTTTCCAACGTGGGGACGCCTATTAAATGATGCTGTTGATTACTTGCAACAATTTCCAGAGAGAGTTTTTTGGCCAGGCCTTGCAATATCACTGACAGTGCTAAGCATAAATTACTTAGGAGATGGGCTGCGAGATGCACTCGACCCTAGAATGAGAAAGAGATAATTTTTTCAGAAGCATCTAGGTCTTCTTTACACATCTGGTCATTAAAAAATCTTGCCTAAGAAAATTATTCGAAAAAAACTTTTCAATTAATACCAGCGCTGCATTGCGAAGATTGCTCAATTTAGTTGGATCATCGGCCAGGGCTTTTACTAGATTGGCTAATGGTCCAGCATTTTTTTCGAATAATTTGAGCATATGTGGTGGGCTCATAGTTGGCGCGAACATTGTATCTCTCCCAAATTCAATCTGATCAAAGTGATCTTTCAACCTGTCCTTTATAATTGCCATATCTCCCCATAAAACTGGTGATGCAACTTCAGGGGGAAGAGGTTCCGAAAAACTTTCAATAAGCTTAAAAAATTTTCCCATAAACAACTCCTTTGGCCATGTAGAAAATGCCAAAATGCCTCCTGGTTTCAAGACTCTTGCTAATTCCTTTACAACAACTGACGGTCTTGGAGCAAACATATGGCCATATTGGCTAAGTATAGCATCAAACTCATTTTCTTTATAGGGTAGAAACTCTGCATCACCTTCAACAAATTTTGCTTTAAGCCCCATTATCTTTGAATTTTCAATTGCCCTACTGATTAGCTCTGGCGTCAGATCAATACCCTCAACCTCTACTCCTTGCCTTGATGCAGTCAAAGCAACAACCCCCGTACCGCAAGCTACATCCAATAATTTCATTCCTTGTCTTACATCGCTAAATTGTACTAGCTTTGGTGCTGCTGTACTTGTTAACGCTTCGAAAGAAATGAACGAAGCCCATCCTATTTTAGCTTTTTCTTTTAGTTCTTCAATTTTAGTCATTTGACCTCGCATACTTCAGCTTTCGAAAATATTAGCATCTTGATTAAACAATTCACTAACAAACTTTCAGCTATGCATTTATTCGATAGCCACCTACTAAAAATATCAATAGTAGTTTAGGCTTAAACTAACTATATCAAATCATAATGAAATATCGTTTAAAATTAAACTATATAAGGAGGCCAACATGGCTATGATAAAAACAACAACAAACAACCTCACGATTATAGAAAAAATTAGCCAAATATTTATTGGAACATACTTTGCAACATTGGACAGAGTAAAAAAAAGGAGAGCGTATCTAAAGACCATTAGAGAGCTCGAAAAAATGTCTAATAGAGACTTAGCCGACATAGGTTTTAGCAGAGCCGAGATAAAAGCAAGAGCTTTAAAGAGTATCTACAAGATTAATATTTAAGTTCATATAGAGTTTCAGCTGACAAAATAAAAAAATCTTAACCAACAACTTCACCCAACATCATAATTGGATTGGTATTGTAATAGTTGCCTATATCTTTGAACACTGGGCCTCCCTTTTTCATTGCAGCTCTCATCTCGTCACTGTTTTCAAAAATTACGGTGGCAATTGCATAATATGGCGAAGGAACATCCTTACCTCCTGACGTTCCTTTTGTAACTATCATTTGCTGAATATGCTCTGACCAATTTTCCTTAATGATAGCCAAATGTTTTTCTACATAGTAATCAAGGTTAAAGTTCGTATTATCATTTATCGGATAAGCTACTTGCATTGATACCGCCATTTTTATCTCCTTTAGTCATTTATATGAAGAAGCTCTAAAACTTCTATCTGATTATCACTCTTAAGCTTCATTAACCCCTTTGATTGGGTCTCCACTTCGCTTCTTACCGACATCCAAGCCTCACTTGAGATTAAAATCTCATTAGGTTCCGTTCTATCACATATGTTAAATGCCGTATTCACGTTACCACCCAGCACATCAAACTGAAAACTCTTTTTACCTATTAGCCCTGCCACTAATGGTCCGCAATGAATGCCGATATGGATTGCCCAGTTAGGGTCCGACTCAATCGCTAGTTTTTTTAAATTTATTGCACACTTCGATGCTGAAAGCACTTGGTTCTCTAAACTTCTCGTTAACCCTCCAGTCGCCAATATGGCATCTCCCACTGTTTTAATTTTTTCCAGTCCAAATCTTTCGATTTCGCTTTCAAACTTTTCAAAAATTTCTTGGAGATTTTCTACCACATTCTCTGGAGGATTAGACTCGCAGAAAGCTGTGAACCCAACTAAATCACAAACAAGTATCGCTATATCTTCGTATTTTCTTGGTCTTACTAGTCCCGATGAGTTAAGTTCTTCAGCTATTTTTTCTGGTAATATCTGCTTCAAGAATGATTGTGTTCTTTTTTTATCAGCTTCAACTTTACTTAAATAGTGCTCCTCACTATCTCTAAATCTTTTCTTTTCTAGACAAGCAGTAACTCTTGCTTTTAGCAACGTAGCATTAATTGGTTTTGTTATGTAATCCTCAGCACCATTACTTATACACTCTGCAGTTGTTTCTATCTCATCTGCTGCTGTAACCATAACAACAGGTATACTTCTACTCTTGGGATCAGCTTTAAGCGTTTTCAACACATCTAGGCCACTTATATCTGGCATCATCAAGTCGAGTAGTATTAAGTCAAAGCTTTCTTCTTTAACTAATTCTAAAGCTTTTTTCCCACAGTCAGCCTGACTTATAGCCGTATAGCCGTTTCTAGTTAATCTTCTTTCAAGCGTGAACCTGTTGTCCTCAATATCATCAACAATAAGTATTTTTTGATTTAATGAATTCATTTTATTCTGGCAACTCTATATATTGCCCGATTTTACTAAGAAGTCTCTTGATATCGACAGGCTTTGTATCGTAGTCACTGCATCCAGCTTTAAGAGCTCTATCCCGGTGCTCAGGCATAGCGTGAGCAGACAACGCTATTATTGGAATATCTTTCACTTGTTCAATCTCCTTAATTTTGGCTGTAGCGGTCCAACCATCCATAGTCGGCAAACTTAAGTCCATTAAAATAAGGTCTGGATTCTCCTCTATAGCTTTATCAATTCCTTCCTGACCGTCTCCAGCAATAATAAGCTCAAAACCTTTTTTCTTGAGCCTTCGAGTAAGCATGTAAACATTATCAGGATTATCCTCTACATATAGGATTTTTGTCATTTGCCAACTCCCGCAAGGGATTCAATTGTTTTCACTAAATTATCAGCTATTCCAGTATCACTCATAGATGACTTCTCTAAAATTCTACTAGTTTCAGATGACAAAAACTTTTTATCATTTTCATCCAAGTCTGCTCCTGTAATTACAATTACTGGCACCTGTTTTTCAAATTGAGTACGATAGGCTTCCAAGAACTCAAAACCATTCATTTTAGGCATCATTAAATCAAGTAAAATTAGGTCCGGACTTTGACTAGTATTATCGTTTAAAACCTCCAGAGCCTCTTTTCCGTTACCCGCTTCTAACACCATATTGTCTGCACTCGTAAGTGCTTCTTTTACCGTAAATCGCAAATCCTCATTATCTTCGACAATCAAAATTACTTTTCCAGATTTGCTGCCAAGCAATTTACTTATAGAACCGATTAATCTGTCCCTTTCTACGGGCTTTGACAAGTAGTCAGCTGCTCCCAGAGAAAATCCTTTCTTCTTCTCATCAATTATGGAGGCCATTACAACAGGAATATGAGAAACTTTTTTGTCTGCTTTCAACGTTCGTAATACTGACCATCCATCCATTTCTGGCATCAAAATATCTAAGGTAATTGCATCAGGCTTGTATTCCCTTGCCATTTTAATTCCCTGAGCTCCGTCAAGTGCCTGAAGTACACTAAAATTGTTCTTTTCCAAGTGCCTTGTCATTAGATCCCTGATTGTTGGATCATCATCAATTACTAAAATTGTACTTTTACCGTCTTTCTTAGATACTAAGGCAGTCTGCCGGTTTAGGCTCTCTAGATCCTCGGCATCAACACCTGAAGTTTTCTCGACTTCGATATCCTGAATGGTAACCTTAAACGTGGTTCCTTTACCTAACTCACTTTTTACTGAAACGTTTCCACCCATCAACTTCGCGAGATTCTGCACAATGGTTAGACCTAAACCAGTTCCTCCATACTTTCTAGTGGTAGAAGCATCTGCTTGAGTAAACGCATGAAACAACTTGTCAATTTGTTCTTGTGTCATACCAATGCCAGAGTCTTTGACGTCAATCTCTATAAGTCTCTTTTTAAGATCTTTTTTAGATTTGACATTGATTGATATTTTTCCATTTTCACAAAATTTAGCAGCATTAGAAATAAGATTCAGAACAATTTGCTTTGTACGAGTAACATCTGCATTTATAAAAGCTATCCCTGGCTCAATATTTAACAACAATTGATTGTTCTTTTGTTCAACCAGAGTTCTAGAGGTATCTGCGACTTCCTCAAGTAAAGCGGGCAATGAAAAGTTTTCATTGTAAAGCTCAACTTTTCCTGCCTCAATTTTTGATAAGTCTAAAACATCGTTAATCAAATTGAGTAAATGTTTACTTGCACCATGAATACGCTCTAACGGCTCTAAATAGTCGTCATTACCATCGTCTTCAGCATCCTCTTTAAGCATTTCTGTTAAGCCGATTACGGCATTCAGAGGTGTTCTTAATTCATGGCTCATGTTTGCTAAAAATTGGCTTTTCGCCTTATTAGCACCGTCTGCTTGTTCCTTTGCTATATTAAGTTCATTGACAATCTTCTCTAACTCTATCTCTCTTTGTTTCAGGTCTGTTACATCTGTAAATATTTGTATAAAAGTTTTATCGGGGAGTCTCCGGCCTGACATTTTAAATGAACGACCATCTCGCGCTGGTGGCATCGTTTGCTCTTCAAAACCAGTAACTTTTTTTCGAGCTTCCAGCCTTTCTTCAATCCAAGCTTCAGCATTCTGACCATCTAATTGCAAAAGACCTTTTTCTATAAATAATCTGACTAAATCCCTGTAGTGGATACCCTCATCAAGTTTTTCTCCAGTCAGCTTTTCCATATAGCTATTAATTAAAATTACCCTATCATCACTGCTCCAAAGAATAACCCCGCCTTCAATATTATTGATAGCGTCATATACTTGCTTTTGAGCTTTTTGAACTTCTAGCTCTAAACTTTTTCTTTTATCGATATTTTCTACTATTCCCGTGAGTTTTGTAGCTCTTCCATTTTCAAAAGTTGCCTTTGCTCTGGTCTCATACCAATATTCAGATCCATCACTCATTCTATTTAGGTGCTCTACTCTTACCTCTTCCGTCTCTCCCCTTATGTGGTTCTTAAAGGCATTTTTATATTCTTCTCGGTAATCGTCCTTTATCAACTTGTAGGCATGCTCGGCTTTTACCATTAGATTAGTATCTATATCACCCCATTCGTTGCTTAAATTTTCTGGAATTTCATATGTAACCTCACCTGAGATTAAATCACTTTCAAAAACAATCGAGTTGAGGTCTCCAAGAACACGGGAAAATCTTTCTTTTTGTACCTCCAGTGCTTCTTCGTGCTCTTTCTGCTCAGAAATATCCGTAAAGTTTTGTATAAATCCTCCATCATCAAGCATTCTAGATGTTGATAAAAAAGTTAGGTCACCCATCTTTGACTCAACGGTAATACCTTCTTTGCTTTCGAGCATCCTACCTTTCTGTATGCCCATATATTCCTCAACGCTTACCCCCTTTGGCAATTCAAGCCCTTTTTTTAATAGATGTGTTAACATATCTTTTCTATAGATACCTGGCTTTAAATCATACCCCCACTCTTTCTTATTTCTGAGTTTAGCGGCTTCATTACAGAAAAATAATTTATTTTCGGAGTCCCAAATGTTTACCGGATTTACAAGCTTATCTACACCATCGTATAGTCTTTCCAACTCGGCTTGTTTTTCTTTGATTTCCGATATGTCTGTGTAACTTTGTATATAGCTTCCGTCATCGAGTCCTACCGTGTTCGCTATCCATTTTCCTAGTTCTAATGTAATCCCAGTCTTACTCGACTTTAGTTTTTTCCAACTTTGATCTATGTATTCATCTATGGTTTGTTTAGGAGGAAGAGAAAAAAGGCCAATTCTTATTGAGTTTTGGATAAGCTGACGCCTATGTACCCCAATTTTCAGATCAAATCCAAAGTCTTTTTGGACCTCAACGGCTGCCTTGTTGCAAAAAGCGACTTTATGCTCTGCGTCCCACAAAATTGTAGCATTGTTCAACGCATCTATACCATTATAAATCCGATTTAGATCCTGCTCTCTTTTTCTCAGTTCTGTTACATTGGAGACAGTTTGTATCCAATCACCACTATCCAGCCTAAAGCCAGTAACCATCGCAAAGATAGTTTCACCTTTGTATTCTGTCTCAAATTCAATACTTGCGCCCGTTCCATCTTTAGAAGCCGCATCCACTCTCCCCATGAAATCTTTATGTACTTTCTCAGCCGACTTGGAGCCGTAATCCATTGCCCCCTTTTTAATTTGATTTCGAAGCATATCAATCCTTGATACTCCTGCCTCTAAATTAAACCCTATATTTTGCTGAAAATCTCTGAGGTTTTTGTTGGCATAGATGAGCTTATCCTCCTTATCCCAAAATGCCATTCCAGTTCCCATTTGCTCTAATCCCTCTTGAAGGCGTACCAACTCTTTTTCTTTCTTTCTCAACTCTGTTATATTCGTATAGCTCTGTATGTAGGAGCCATCTTCAAGAAGTTTTACAGAATACAGTAAAGTTTTTTCGTTTACATTTATTTCACCTTGTAAACCCTCAGGGTTTTTTCTCATCAGTTCCATAGACTCATCAATCCATTCTTGAATTGATTTACCTTTTGGTACAGGAGATGCATTCTTTGCTTCCTGATTTTTAAGCATGTCATATCTTGAAACACCAGCCTTAAATTCAAAGCCCATTTCACCTTGCACCTGCTTCATTGATTCATTTGAAAATAGAAGCTTATGCTCCTTATCCCAAACGACGATTCCAGTTTGCATCGTGTCAACGGCATCTGTAAGTCTTTTAAGAGAAAGTTCTCTAGTTTTTTGCTCAGTTATATTGGTTGTGGTTGTAATATAATCCCCACTCCTTAAACGTTGAGCGCTATTAATCATAAAGTTTTTTTCACCTTTCCACTCACTTTCAATCTCACGAGTAACTGCCTCGTCAGAGGAGTCCATCATCTTTATAAATTTCTTATGGTAATCCTCTGCCGTTTCACTGCCTAAAGACAATCCTCCCTTCTTAAAAGAATTCTTTAACATTTCTAAGCGATTGGTCCCTGGTTTCATATCAAAACCATAATCACTCTGAAAATCTCGCATAATTTTATTTGCGTATACTAAGTTATCATCACTATCCCAATATGCCATTGCAGTGGACATTTGGTCAACTCCGTCCCTTAAACGCTCAAGCTCTTTTTCTTGGTTTTTAAGGTGTGTCACGTCCGAAATAACCTGAAGGATATTACCATCTTCAAGTTTCTTTTCAGTAACCATTGAGTAAGTACCATCACCCAATTTGTAAGTTGTCGTATTTTCACCATCAAAATTTTCAAAATATGATACACCTTTTTTAATCCAATTTTCTTTGGTTTCGTTTGGTGGAAGCTCATAAAAATCATTCTCTACTTGACTGATCATTGACTCTTCCCATGTCATACCAATTTCAGTTTTCACTCCAAAATCATCATTTCTCTTTTTTAAATATTTGTTAAATTTTAAAAGTCGCCTATCTTTGTCCCATAATTGTATTCCATAGGACATATTATCAATTGAAGAAGATAAGATCTTTTCCTGAACTTCTTTATCTTCAAGCTCAGTGACGTCATTTAATATTGTTAAAATACCCCCGTCATCTAGTTTGTTCTCTGTTCTAATTACAGTCTTGCCATCTTTATATTTAATTTTAGTTGACTTTGATGTTAACTCAGCTCTTTCCTTCAGCCTCTTTTTTACGAAATCCTCAACGACAAAGTTTTGAGGAACTGAATAAAGGCCTGCCGAAAACTGATTAGTAAGAAAGTCTGCGTAAGTCATACCCTCGTAAAGCTCTATGCCCTCGGATGCGTTCTCTGTCCTTGCAAGTTCGTTTACTTTAATTAATTTTTCATTTTTATCCCAAAACATCACATGGGAAGGAATAGAGTCTATTGCATTCGAAAGCCGCGACTGCATCATATCTCTTTTTTTTCTCTCCGTAACATCCACAACAACAGTTATCATATGACCGTTATTTGATGCCGTTTCTCGAATATTATACCACTCGCCCCCATCAGATTCGAATTCATCCTCAAGAGAAAGCTTTTCTTTTCTCGCTTTTTCCCTCAATGAAAATCTTTTCTTTATATTTTCCTTACTATGAATACTTTCAGGCATATTTGCTACATCGTCCCAAACCTTTTTAAAGTTTATGCCCAGAGAAGGCGTTATAAGTAAATTCTTCTCTAATACATCACCATATAGTTTATTAAAGCCAAGAAGATTATCGTTCTCATCCCAAATTCCTAGGCCCTGTTTTGCATTATCAAACGCATCCAACATAGCCTGCAAAGCTCCAGTATCTGTCATTAAAAACTCCACTTAACAAAAGAGAAAAGATTTTAAGTTGTTCTCTTTCTATTAAATATCGATTCGTTCCTAATTTGAATTTATTTTATTAGAATTCTAATAAATATTTTGATTCAACACCGAGATTTTCGAGTTTTGTATGACCACCTAATTCAGGGAGATTAATAACGAACCCAGCACCCACGACCTCTTTATCTTGAAATTTCTTTATTAGGTCCAGTGCCGCTATAACGGTTCCACCAGTTGCTAAAAGATCATCAATTATAAGAAGATTGGTGTGCCCATCGAGTGCATCAGTATGAATGTGCATGTCCGTAGCCCCATACTCGAGTTCGTAGGAAACAGAGTGCGTTTTATATGGTAGCTTTTGAGGCTTTCTGAGAGGAATAAATGCAGTTTCTAAGTTATAGGCTAGAGCTCCCGCCATGATGAATCCCCTAGACTCAATACTTAAGATTGCATCGATCTGATATGGCACCCACTGACTTGTCATAGCGTCAATCATTTTTTTAAATAAATGTGGCTTTTGAAGAAGTGTAGTAATGTCTCTGAATTGAACACCCTGGACTGGATAATCTGGAACTGTCCTAATACTATCTTTCAGATCCTGAAACTTTTCCATGACTTTGCCCTCTTTCCTCCGCTTTTATATTAATATAGTTCCCAACAAATACTAATACCGATCCCAAAACTATGTACCATGTTAGCACTTCATTATAAAATAGATATCCTACCACAGAAATCAGAGGTAATCGCACAAAATCGATCGGCATTACTACAGAAACTGGCGCTAAACTAAATGCTTTTGTCATGCATAGATGCGCAGTTAACCCTGTAACAGATACTATTAGTAAGAATGGCAAATCGGACTTTGTTGGTATTTTAATGGTAAGATCATACCCTGCGCAGATGAGACTAAACACAGTTTGCATAATAACCAACCAAAAGAGTATACAGGTTAAACTAAATGTACGGGTCAGTAACTTCGTTGCAATAGCCGTTGCTGCAAAACAAATAGGTAAAAGAAATGCTGCGACCAATGCCCAACTCACAACATTTAGATCGGGCCTTGCTACTAACATTATACCTATAAAACCAATCGATGCTGCAAAAAGCTTTTCTTTTGTTAACACCTCGCCTAAAAAAATCGGAGCTAGAAACACTATAAAAAGAGGAGTTGAAAACTCGAAAGCGAATAGTTGAGAAAAAGGTATCAACGCAATAGCATAAAACCAAAAATTTTGACCACCAAAATGACTTATGTTTCGTATGAAATGAAGCGAAAGCTTCTCCACCCGTATTTGCTTAAGAGTATTAAAATATTTTCCAAAAGATAAGACTAAAAAAATCCCCACTAATGACCGATAGAGCATAATCTCAAAGGTATCTAAAGATGAAAACAGTTCTCTTCCTGAAACTGCCATGAGAGTAAAGGAGATCATAGCCCCTAGCATCCAGAAAATAGACTGGGCCAGATGTGAGAATTGGGTCATTTAGATTTTATTTTTTTGGAATTTGATCTGTAAGACCACCCACATAAAGTCTATTCCAAGTAGGACTAATGGTAATCTCATTTATACATACTCTTGGAGGTAGCTTAGCTAGAAATGCAACAGTCTCCGCACAGTCTGCCGGTTGAACCATTTTTTCCTTATCTTCTTTGGAAACGGGTACGGGCCTTGCATCAAGAATTGGTGTTGCCACTTCACCAGGACAAATAGCACAAGCTCTCACACCAAAGTGACCTGCCTCCATGTTTATGCCTTCGGTTAAAGCATTTACACCGTGTTTAGCTGCTGTATATGCGGGTCCTGTAAGTGTAGTCACATATTTCCCAGCCCAAGATGAGATATTTATAATTAAACCAGCTCTTTGCTCCTTCATTTTTTCTAGCACTAAGCGATTTGTATAAAACACACCGTTCAAATCAATTTTTATAATTTGATCGAAATCTTCATCTGACACATTATGCCAGTTTCTGTTCTTCGCGTTTAAACCTGCACTGGCAACTAATACATCTATTCGACCATATTCTGAGATGATATTTTTAAACACACCTTCCACATCATCCGAATTGGAGACATCAAGAGGCTTGACTAAAGCCTGTCCTTTACATTTTGAGGCAACTGTGTCAAGAGCTTCCTTAGTTCTCCCAGAAAGCACAACAATGAAACCCTCTTCTGAAAGCTTAATAGCAGATGCCTCGCCAATACCTGACCCTGCCCCAGTTATCCATGCAACTTTGTTTACCATAATAATTTCCTCTAATTTACAATTCTCAAGTATTACAGAGATATCACTGACTTTAACAAAAAAACTAAAATAACAAAAAATAAATTGAAAAGACGATCTAATTAGTCTATCGCTATCATCAACGATTTTTTGAGGATAGGTTGTGTTTTACTATTCTATCTGATGTGTCGAGCTTATTGCTTAAGATACAGACTAAAAGATCGGAAATATAGACGGTCAAAGGAGATATAGTATGACTAAAGGTATCGTAAAATGGTTCAACCAAAAAAAGGGCTACGGTTTCATCGCACCAGAGGGTGAAGACAAGGACGTTTTTGTCCATATCACTGCTGTGCAGGCCGCAGGTCTAAAAAGACTTGATGAGGACCAAGAGGTTTCCTTTGAAATAGAGACTTCCGAAGATGGTCGTAAATCTGCCATTAATATAAAAGTCGATTAAACCTTTTAGTCTATTAAAAAAACGCTTTAATGAGGCAACGAAGAGGATCACGTTCCCGTGGAGCTCAAGAGCGCATTAAATTTAATAACTCTAAAAATTTAAGTGTGTTTGGCAGCATCTTCACGACGCTATCAGAAAAAGACAAGACCGAGATCCATGCTGGGGTGCAGCACATTCTGTCTGAAATAGGCTTTGAGCAACTTCCAAAATTTTTAAAACGTTATATTGATAATAAAACCATTATTAGAAAAAATAATCGGTTCTGCTTTGGGTTAGGGCTAATTGATCAGTGCCTAAAATCGTTCAACAACAAAATTTTATTGCATCAACAAAATCGAGAGAACCACTTAGATCTGTCAAAAGGAAATGTTTATTTTGGAACAGGGGGCGCTGCTCCACTTATTCTAGACTTTGAAAAAAAAATTTATCGGCCCTCTTTGGCAAAAGATCTCTTAATGGCTGCCCGAGTTGTTGATAGATTAGATAATCTGAGTTTTTTCTCTAGACCATTAGTACTGACAGATATTGCAGACCCAACCCTAATGGATATCTATACAGCTGTTATATCTTTATCTGCTACCAATAAACATGTCATGACAAGTGTCGCAGACCATAAGACTGTAAAATCATTAGCAGAAGTCTGCTACCTTATAGCTGGTGGAGAAGATGCTTTTAGGCGATCACCTTTTTTGTCTTTAAATATAAATTTCATAATTCCTCCACTTAGGTTAGATGTTGAAGCATGCGAAGTTATGAAAGAAAGCGTCAAATACGGTATCCCAGTTATGGCAAACGTGTTTGGACAGAGAGGTGCCTCTAGCCCTGTCAGCATTGTTGGATCAGTCTGTCAAACAATTGCTGAGGCATTATCAGGTTTGTTAATATGTTGGCTTTTAGATCCAGATTCAAAAGTTATTTGCGGTCCTAGAGCCATGGTAACCGACCTAAGGACAGGTGGAATGGCTGGAGGAAGTGGAGAGCAAGCACAAACCACCTCTTTGCTTAGTCAAATGATGCATTACTACAAGATTCCAAACTCATCGATTGCTGGTGCATCAGACAGCAATATTCCAGATTACCAAGCAGGTTATGAGAAAGCTCTCTCAATAGCAACATCAGCACAGTCAGGAGCAAATTTAATAACACAAGCAAGCGGTATGCTTAGCGGCTTGATGGGAGTATCCCTTGAATCTTTTGTTCTTGATAATGAACTATGTGGATCAATTATGAGTTCAATGCGTAGCATAGATGTAGCAGTGCTAACCAAGGATTTAGAGTCTATAAGGCAAGTAATTGAGGGGGACAAACACTTTTTAGGAGAGTCTGATACCTTGAAAAGGATGAGTACTGATTTTGATTATCCAAAATCGGCAAAAAGGTTATCGCCAGAGATATGGATGAAAGAAAAAGATAATACAATGTTACACGAAGCCAGAAAAACCCTTGAAAAAATTCTTTCTAGCAATTTTAGGAGCCACCTAAGCCCTGAAATATTAAGAAAAATAGAAACTGATTTTGAAATAAATCTAGACGTAATTTATGGACAAAATTAATGGCGATGACGGAAGGATTCGAACCCTCGACCCCCAGAGCCGAAATCTGGTGCTCTATCCAGCTGAGCTACGTCACCGCTGGGAATAAGTCTATCATAAAATCAGACCGAAGTCCTATGGGTTTATCTTTATTTAATAAAGTATAATCAAAACTTAATTTGCTGTTTTTTTTGACCTAGTTATCTGTGCTGCTGAGAATTTAAACTCAGGAATTTTTCCATATGGATCAAGTTGTGGGTTAGTTAAGAAGTTTGCAGGTGCTTCCACATAACAAAATGGCATGAATAGCATCCCTTCACTGACATCCCTATCAAGCTTAAGTTGAAGCTCGATTTCTCCCCTTCTCGTTTTTACACAAACCCAGTCACCCTTGTTGAAACCCTGAATTTTTGCATCTTTTGGGTGCATACTTACCACTGGAATAGGTTCTTGTGCTTCTAGCATAGACGCTCTTCTCGTCATTGCACCTGTATGCCAATGTTCTAGCACCCTACCAGTGGTTAAGACAAATGGATATTTGTCATCTGGCAATTCATCTGGGGGAAGTAGGTCTGTTGGCACAATTTTGGCTTTTCCTGTCTCGGTTGGAAACCCAGAGAAAAATATAACCTCTTCTCCTGGCAAGTCAGGACCAAAGCTTGGATAGCAGACCGACCCTTCTTTTTCCAAACGATCCCAGCTTATATTATCTAAACTTCTCATATGACTAGCCATTTCTTCATAAACATCTGAAACACTGTCATATCTCCATTTCAGCCCGCATCTTTTGGCTAAATCAACTATCAACTCCCAATCTTGTCTCGCATCACCCGGCATCTCTAAAACAGGTCGACCTAATTGAATCTGCCTATTAGAGTTTGTGTATGTACCTAGCTTTTCTGCTTGAGCTGAGGCTGGGAAAATTATGTCAGCAAACCAAGCTGTTTCAGTAAAAAATATGTCCTGAACTACTAGGTTATCTAGTTTTGAAAGAGCTTGCCTGGCGTGCCGTTGGTCAGGATCACTCATAGCTGGATTTTCTCCCATAATATACATCCCAGATATATCGCCATCGTTTATTGCATTCATTATTTCAACTACGGTAAGTCCTTTGACAGGATCCAAAGACCTTCCCCATGCATCTTCATAATGCTTACGCATATCTGTATTCTCAACTGACTTGTAGTCGGGATATGTTATGGGGATGAGACCAGCGTCAGACGCACCTTGAACATTATTTTGTCCTCTCAAAGGATGAAGTCCAGTTCCTTTTCTACCAATTTGACCTGTGATTAACGATAAGGCTATGAGACATCGGGCATTATCAGTTCCATGAACGTGCTGACTGATACCCATTCCCCAAAAAATTATACTGTTGTTTGAGGTAGCATATGTTCGCGCGATTTCTCTGATATATTCTGCTTTAACTCCACTGACTTCTTCCATTGCCTCTGGGGTAAAATCCTTAACGTTCTCGGCCAAAGATTGAAAACCCTCCACATTAGCTTGGATATATTGTGTATCATACAAGTTTTCTTCAATTATTACATTGATCATCGCATTAAGCATTGCGACATCGCGACCAGCATTGAATACAACAGGATGGCTTGCTAAACGCATTAAACCCTGTTTCCTCGGATCCATAACAATTAATTTTTTCCCATTTTTGGCTGCCTGCTTAAAGTAAGTTGCAGCGACTGGATGGTTCTGTTCCGGCCTTGCTCCTATTATCATAATACAGTCACTGTCATCTGCAGCCGTGAAAGGCGCTGATACTGCCCCTGACCCAATTCCTTCCATAAGAGCAGCAACACTTGAAGCATGACACAGTCTTGTACAATGATCGACATTATTAGTGCCAAAGCCTTGTCTTATAAATTTTTGGAATAAATAAGCCTCTTCGTTTGTTCCTTTAGCGGACCCAAGCCCGCTAAGCGCTTGGCCTCCTTTTTGCTCAAGTATCTTCAAAAATTTTGAAGCAGCTAAATCTAGCGCCTCTTCCCATGTTGCTTCTCTGAAAATTTCATTTATGTCTGAAAAAACGTAAGCGCAGTCTGGTTCTTTTTCGACACCTGTCCTTCTTATTAGTGGTTTTAAAAGCCGTTCGGGATGCATAACATAGTCCATTCCGAACCTTCCTTTGACACATAGTTTACCCCTATTTGCGGGACCTTGAATGCCATCGACTTTTATTATCCGATTTTCTTTTACACTTACCTCAGTACGACATCCAACACCACAAAATGGACAAACGCTTTCAATCTTTTTTTCCGGATAGGCTATTCTTTTAGTTGAGTCTGCATTCATTAAAGACTTTTCCATCAAGGCACCCGTGGGGCAAGCCTGAACGCATTCTCCACATGCTACACAAGACGAAGCTCCCATAGGGTCTTCTATGTCGAAAACAGGAGATGTATCAATACCTCTTTTGGCCATACCAATTACATCATTAACCTGAACTTCCTTACAAGCTCTTTCACAAAGACCACAAGCTATGCACGCATCAAGATTAACTGAAATCGATGGATGTGACGCGTCGCGGAATATACTATCCACAGGAATTTCATTTTTTGCACCTGGTTTACTGCTTGGAAATGATGGTCTATCAAAATCTGCATTTTTCGCTTGCGTCCAAAAATGGGCTTCTGGGTCTGGGCTCTTCTCTTTAGTCGGCATATCTGAAGCAAGGAGGTCAAAAACAATTTTCCTATTACTATTTACCCTTTCTCCCTGTGATATAACCGACATTCCCTCTGAAGGTATTCTGACACAAGAAGCCGCTAAAACTCTTTCACCCTCTATTTCAACCATACATGCTCTGCAATTTCCATCCGCTCTATACCCAGGGGCATCTTTCCAACAAAGATGTGGAATAGTGACTCCATATCTCTTAGCAACTTGCCAAATGGTTTCTCCTTTAGTTGCTTCCACACGTTTGCCATCTAAAGTAAAAAATATTTTTTCATTAGTCGTTGGATTATCGAGGCTCATAATCAAAACTCCTCTGGAAAATATTTGATAAGATGAGATACACAATTGCTAGCCGCTTGACCTAGCCCACAAATCGAACTGTCACTCATAACTTTGATGAGAGCGTTATAAAGATCTAACTCCTTATTGTTATCTTCTAGCAAACTTATCATTTTGTCCGTACCAGATCTACATGGCGTACATTGCCCACAACTTTCATGTTTAAAAAAGCGCATGGTGTTCAAGGCTGCCTCTTTGATATTATCGTGATCAGATAATATCACTATTGCATGGGACCCGATGAACCCCCCATACTCTTCAAAGACTCCAAAATCGAGTGGTAATGATGCTAGATTGGCCGGAAGTATTCCCCCAGAGGCTCCACCAGGGAAAAAAGCCTTTAATGTATGTCCGTCTTGCATTCCCCCACAATAGTCGACTATTAGGTGTTGAAGAGGTATACCCGCTGGAGCAATTTTTACTCCAGGATTTTTTACTCGACCTGATACTGAAAAAGATCTTACGCCGCTATGACCTTCATTCCACCCCTTTCTTTTAAACCAATCAACTCCATTTTCAATTATTTCAGGGAGCCAGTTTAAAGTCTCTATATTATGATTTAGGGTAGGTCTTCCAAATAAACCCACCTCTGCAATATATGGCGGTCTATGTCTTGGCAAGCCTCTTTTACCTTCTATGCTTTCTATCATAGCACTTTCTTCACCACAAATATATGCACCAGCACCTCGTCTTAATTCAATAGAAATATCTGAAATGTTTTCTTCTTTTATTGCACTTATTTCTCTTCTTAATATTTCTAATACCTCAGGATATTCATCACGCATATAAATGTAAATTTTTTCACATTCAACGATATGAGCTGCAATCAAGGCCCCTTCCAACATCTGATGTGGCTTTCTTTCTAACCAAAACCGATCTTTAAATGTGCCCGGTTCTCCCTCGTCACCGTTCACAGTCATCAAACGTGGTCCTTCGAAAGACCTCACAATTTCCCATTTTTTACCAGCGGGAAAGCCTGCACCACCTAAACCTCTTAGTTCAGAGTCTGAAATCAATTTTATAAGGTTTTCTGATTTTAATTCCCTTTTTTTGAGTTTATTGAGTGTTCGGTATCCACCCCTACCAACATACTCGTTGAGATTTTCGTATTGAGGTAAATTTAGGACATACGACATTCCATCACGGTGTATTTCTTTAACTTTTTTTATATTCATATTATCGATAGGTAAATTGTTAAACCGTGCAGCAGGTGCAGAGGCACATCGACCTATACAGGGGACTTTTTCAATCTCAATTTTTTCAGCTGACAATTCATCTTTCACTAAGTTAAAAAGTGCATGTGCACCCGCCATTTCACATGATAACCCATCACAAATTCTTAATTTTGATTTATTAGGTTTTCTGCTATCTTCTTTTACAATTTTGAAATGATGGTAAAAACTTCCTACCTCATAAACCTCAGCTTGAGACAATTTGAAAATTTCTGCCAATGCTGCCATATCTTCAGCACTAATGTATCCATAGGCATCTTGAACTTTGTGGAGCGCTTCTATGAGAAGATCTCTCTCTATATCCAAACCAGCTAAGATGTATCGAACCCTATCTATTGCTGAATCATCGACTTGTCTACCCTTGGGAGAAAAGAAGTCTCGTTTCCCTTTTGTGATCTTTTGAATTTTGTTCATAAATTCCTTAAAAACTTAATTCCAATTATAAGAAAATGGAGTCATAATCAGATATAATGAAATTGAGTCTTTCCCCCATTAAAACTTTTAATTAATCTTATTGCCGTTAGGTAAGAATAACAATAGATATCATTTAAAATTCGGAAATTTTCAAATGAGTAGACAAGATTTGACCATTTTTAAATCCTTTGAAGATATTTGCAGAAAAACACCTTCTGCACCTTTTTTAATAGCTCCTTCAAGAAATCAAAAAGGTATGACGACTTTCTCTTATCAAGAAACATTTGATAAAGCTAGCAAGATATCTACCATATTTTTAGATAATGGCTATGGCAACAATTTGCGAGTTGCTACTTTGCTAGGGTCTACTCCAGCACATTATATTGTCAAACTAGCACTTAATAAAATCGGAGTGTCAGTAGTGCCTATAAATCCTGATTATTCTCCTGACGAGACAGCATATTTGCTGGCAGATAGTGGTTCCGTCTTAGCAATTTGTGCAGAGCATTTCGTGCAACAGCTTAAAACAGCCATAGCCTACAAAGATCTTTCCGTTCCAATAGTCACCTATGACGAAATTGAAACTATTCAAACACTTAAGCCATTATCTGATCTTGGAGCACAGGTCCACGGAAAAACCGAAGCAAGTTTACTCTATACTTCTGGAACAACAGGAAGGCCTAAGGGATGCATATTATCCCATGAATATGAGCTAATGTGTGGCGAAGTCTATGCGAATATTGGAGCGCCAATAAATTTGTCTCTTGGAAAAGATAAGATTTTGAACCCCTTGCCGAGCTACCATATAAATGCTGGTATAGTTACTTTTTTTGCAGCCATGCTTACTGGGAATAGCCTCATTCAACCAGAGCGTTTCAGTATTTCAAGTTGGTGGGAAGATATTAATGAGACAGAAGCAACAATTTTTCATTATTTAGGTGTTATTATTGCTGTTTTATTGTCTGATCAGTCTGTAAAAAAAGCATCTCTTGGTAAATTGAGAGTCGGCTTCGGTGCAGGAGTCGAGCCAGCTTTGCACCAAGAATTTGAGACCCGGTTTGGCATTCCTCTGATCGAGTGCTGGGGTATGACAGAAATGTGTCGAGTGCTTTATAATAACGAGGAACCAAGGCAGATACATACTAGAGCAATGGGAAGACCGCGAGAAGATCTTCAGGTTAAGGTAGTAGATGAAAATGATCAGGAAGTGGAGATAGGAAGGCCAGGTGAAATGGTTGTAAGGCATTCAGAGAAAACACCGAGAGCGGGAGCTTTTAGTGGGTATCTAAACAAAGAAAAAGAAACAGAAGAGGCATGGAAAAATGGCTGGTTTCATACTGGTGATACGGTGACTATGGATGAAACGGGAATGTTATACTTTGTTGATCGAGCAAAAAATATTATTAGGCGTGCTGGAGAAAATATTGCTGCAGCAGAAGTCGAGAACTGCCTCTTTGAAATAGATATTGTATCTAAGATTGCGTGCATAGCGGTGAAAGATGATATTAGAGAGGAAGAGGTTATGGCCTGCGTAGTTCTTGAAGATGGCAAGAAGGGATCAAAAGAGGTAGCTGAAAGTCTTTTCAATCATGCATTGGAAAAAATGGCCTACTTCAAAGCCCCAGGCTATATCTTATTCATGGATAATCTTCCCGTAACTGGAACCCAAAAAGTTGTTAAACATAAGATATTTGAACCAGATCTTGATCCCAGACACTTAACCGGAGTATTTAATTTTACTCATTTAAAAAAGAGAAAACCTAATGATTAAAAAAAAAAATTATTACATTTTTGAATGGCTAGGGGTAATTACAGCAATCTTCTATTCTGTATTCGTAGCATTGAACCTCGGTTTGGAGGTTATAGGGTTTTTTTTACTTTTAGTTTCTGCCATTTCAATCGGAGTATGGGCCTACTTAAATCGTCATCGTGGAATACTTTTATTACAATTTTTTTACTCCTGTGCTGCGATAATTGGATTATTTAGGTGGTGGAGTTAGTCTTTATAGTCTTTTAATATTTCATTATATCTTTCGAATGAAATATTTGAGCCGCATGCAATTATTCCAACTTTTTTACCCTCACACTTCTTTTTATATCGCTCTAACAGTCCAGCTAAAGAGGTAGCACAGGCAGGTTCAACAATAAATCCAAGCCTATCTCTCATGGTAATCATCGCTCTGCGTATTTCATCATCAGTAACTTTTTCAACTTGATTTACTCTCTTTTTTGCGATGTTGAAAGAAAAGTCCATGGCCATTGGCGCGCCTAAGCTGTCGGCTATTGTTTCCACTTTATTAATTCTCACCGCACTATCACTTTCTAAGCTTTGTGCGAAACTATCCGCTCCTGTAGGCTCCACGCCTAATAATTCAACAGACGAATTAATTTGTTCAAGATAGTGCGCCATACCACCTATCAGACCGCCTCCACCGATCGGAATAATTAACATATCAATATCGCCCATCTGGTCTATAATCTCAGCACAGCAAGTAGCTGAACCAATTATCATGTTTTCTTGATTAAATGGGTGAAGCACAAAACGATTTTCATCCTTTTCGATTTCATCCAATTTCGCAAAGGCATCATCAACATTTTCAGAAAGTATTACTTGAGCGCCAAGACTGCGGCATTTATTAATCCTAAATGGATCTGCAGTCTTTGGCATAATAATTTTTGCGGAAATATTGTATTGACTTGCACCCCAAGCGGTAGCAATACCATGATTTCCTCCCGTGACGGTTACAATACCTTGTGCTTTTTTGTCTTCCTCTAGAGTTTCCAGTCCGATAGCCACACCTCTCGCCTTAAACGAACCCGTTTGCTGAAATAATTCAAGCTTTATAGATACATCAGCATTATGAGGAAGAATCTCTTGAATATCATCCTCATTCAATTTGAGCGTTGGCGTATTTACAATTTTTCCTTGCAATACTTCACGAGCCCGATTGATATTACTAAACATATTCTGCATTATATCTACTTCCTCAATTTAAATTTCTAATATCCACAATCCGTTGTTAGTACATAGTGATTTTTTGCTACCTCTTTATATTTCGAGGGTGCTGGATTATGGGATAAATTATGAATAGGTGATGGAAGTGGTTTAAAGTTTAGATCTCTTTCCGACTTCCGTTTATCTGGATCCGCAATAGGTACCGCTTTTAACAAATCCTGTGTATAAGGATGTTGCGGGTTACGAAAAATAGCTTGCCTGGGACCTATCTCTACCAAGCGTCCTAAATACATAACACCAACATCATGGCTTACCCGCTCAACAACCGCCATATCATGACTGATGAATAAAAAAGAAAGGCCCAAATCA
>CACJWR010000021.1 GCA_902596985.1 uncultured Alphaproteobacteria bacterium | reverse complement strand
AGGCGAAACAGGTATGATAACAAGAAGGTCCTTGCTTACTTCTTTTGTGTCCACCGCATCTATTGTGGTAGCAGCACCTGTTTTAGCGAAAGCGCCCGGTTTTTTGAGGGGAGCGGGAGATATACGTAAAATAAGGTTCCGGAATTTTAACACCGGGGAATTCATAAATTCTGTCTACTGGATAGAAGGCTCGTATGTTAGCGACGCTTTGAAGGAAATAGACTACTTTATGAGAGATTGGCGACAAAATAAGGTACGGTCGTATGACCCTGCAAACATAGATATTTTATCGGCAACACAGGGGCTTCTTGATAGCACTGAGCCGTTCTATCTTTTATCGGGGTATAGAACTAGTAAAACCAACAAAATGCTTTCAAGAATGACAGACGGCGTTGCGCAAAATTCATACCATGTTAAAGCAATGGCTGCCGATATAAGAATGAGAACAAGATCTACTGATAAAATCAGTAGAGCAGCGAAAAGTTTTAAGACAGGTGGTGTTGGTAGATATGCACGATCCGGATTTGTTCACATCGACTCCGGCCCATTCAGAACCTGGACTTCTTAGGCGCTAATTTAAGGTCTTAACGTCCCATTTCCATTTACATGGTATTGAAATGAAACTAAATGTTGAGCACCTATCGGACCTCTAGCGTGCAGTTTATTAGTGGAAATACCAATTTCTGCCCCGAAACCAAATTCTCCTCCATCAGCAAATTGAGTAGATGCATTGCATAAAAGAATTGAGCTATCTAACTTCTTAAAAAATAACTCACTGGCAGATTTATCCTCGGTCAGTATGCAGTCCGTATGATTTGATCCAAAATTTCTAATATGTGAAATAGCAGCATCTATGTCTTCTACTACCTTAATAGCTAAAATATTTTCTAGAAATTCATATCCGTAGTCGCTATCAGAAACACTTACAATAGCTTCATTTTTAAATAGTGCCTTTTCTGCACGTACTTCTATTCCATTAGCAATTAGAAAATCTATAAGCTCGTTGCCTTGGTTGTTGTAGAATTCTTTATCAATCAAAAGCGTCTCCACAGCTCCACAGATACCTGGTCTCCTCGACTTAGAGTTTTGTACTACTTTCTTTGCTATCTCAAGATCTGCTTTTTTATGTACATAAACATGAACTATACCTTCTAAATGAGCAAACACGGGAACTTTTGCCTCCCTTTTTATAAATTCAACCAGGCTCCGCCCTCCCCTCGGTATAACTACATCAACATAATCTGTCATATTAACTAATAACTTTACTTCCTCTCTACTGCCAGACCTAAGTATTTGAACACAATTTTCTGGCATTTCCATCTCCGACAAAGCTATTGCGAGAATATCATATAATGCTTGTACAGTTTTTAACGCATCAGAGCCTGGTTTTAAAATAGATGCGTTTTTTGACTTTAGACAAAGGGCTGCGGCATCACAAAAAACATTTGGTCTACTCTCAAAAATTACGCCGATCACACCAATTGGAGTGGTGACCTTACTAATCTCCAAGCCATTTGGACGTGTATTTGTCTCTAGAATTTGATCCACCGGGGATTTTTGTTTAGCTACGTCCAACATTACAGTCTGCAAAGAATTAATTCTATCATCATCCAGCCTCAATCTATCTACAAATGCTTTGCTTGAATTATTGAGAATAGCTAGCTGAACATCTTCGTCATTTGCTCGCAGTATCTGATCTTTATGTTTTTGAATAAAGCTTGAAAACAATACCAAAGTTTCACTGATAACTGTGTCTGAAATTTCAGAAAGAGCCAAAGCAGCGCTGTGCGCCTTTTTTCCAACCTCTATTATTTTAAAATTGTCACTCATTATTAAAATTTTTCCTAACTAAAGAATGCCATGTTATCTCTATGGATAAGCTCCGGTTTTCGATTATAGCCTAATGCACCGGATATGTCCTCAGACTTAAGACCAATTATTTTTTCTGTTTCAATCTGATTAAATGAGATCAACCCTTTAGCTATTATCTGACTGTCTTCTCCCTTAACAGTAACTACATCTCCTCTTGCAAATGAACCAGTACATTTCTTTGCGCCCACTGGCAATAAAGAGTTTCCCGATTTTAATGCTTTTTCTGCCTTAAAATCTATTACTATTTCACCTTGCGATTTCATGTTTAGGATCCATTTTTTTCTCGCTGCTTTTACGCTTTGAGAAGCTAGAAACCATGTTGCTTTCCTTTTAGAAATATTATTTATTGGATTACGATTTTGGCCATCAGCGATAATTAAATTACAGCCTACCGAAGTAGTGACTTTAGCTGCTTCAATTTTTGTCTTCATACCTCCATGTGAAAAATCGTTTTCTGGTCCCCCTGCCATTAGTTCAATTTCTTCTGTGATCTCATTGATAAAAGGAATATGCGCTGCATTCTTACTCTTTTTTGGAGACTCCGTGTACAGACCGTCAATATCGGAAAGCAATATTAACAGGTCTGACTCACATATAGACGCAACCTGTGCCGCCAATCTATCGTTATCTCCGTATCGTATTTCATCTGTTGCGACTGTATCATTTTCATTAACAATGGGTATTACACCAAATGTCAGTAACGTTTTTAATGTTGATTTACAATTTAAATATCTTCTACGATTTGTGAAATCATCTAATGTAATAAGTACCTGTGAACATATATAGCCCTTTAATTTAAAATGCTCTTGATATTCCTTTGAGAGTTCAATTTGTCCAACGGATGCGGCTGCTTGTTCCTGTTCCAAAGTTAATTCGTTTGTTCTAAGATTAAGGATTTTTCTTCCCAAATTTATTGCACCCGAAGAAACGATAATTACGGATTTTCCTTTTTTTCGTAAATCAATAACATCCTCAATGAAAGACGCGAACCATTCTTTTTTGATTGCACCAAGTTTATCCTCAACTAACAAAGATGAGCCGACTTTTATGACAATCGACTTTGATTGCTGATATATTTTTTCTCTATCAGGACTAATTTTATTTAAATCGGGCTCCATTTTTCAGTCCTCCCTTTGTGCTTAGCTTCTTTAAGTTTATTTTTTTTTAGTAACTCAAGCAAATTGTCCTTTAACTTATCAATACCGACTCTCGTGAAGGTAGAAATAGGTAATACTTCGATACCTTTCTTATTAAAAGTTTTTACTATTTTTTCCAACTTCTTACTTTTTATGCTGTCTACCTTATTAAGTACGACACACTTAATTTTTTCTACCAGATCACTCTTATATTCTTTCAATTCCTTTAATGTAGTCTCAAAATCAGATAAAATGTTATTTGAGGATACATCTAAAACGTGAACCAAAACCTGACATCGTTCTATATGACCAAGAAACTGGATCCCAATACCTTTACCGATATTAGCTCCTTCTATAACCCCTGGAATATCAGCTAAAATAAAGTCACCCTGCTTATAAGTAACTATACCTAAGTTTGGAGTGAGTGTTGTGAACGCAAAATCACCAATCTTTGGCTTAGCATTGCTCATAACTGATAAAAGGGAAGACTTGCCCACATTTGGTAATCCTACCAGACCAACATCGGCGAGCAACTTTAGCCTAAGCCATAACATCAATTCAAAACCTGAGTGTCCTTTATTAGCTTGCCTTGGAGCTTGATTAGTTGATGACTTAAATCTACTATTTCCCCAACCGCCATTTCCACCCTCTGCTATCACATACTCTTGTCCCTCATTAACTAAATCGATTAAAACTGTTGTCTTATTTTCTAAAAGCACCTCAGTTCCTATCGGAACATTTAGTATCATATCTTCCCCATTTGCTCCTGTTTTATTTTGTCCCATACCAGGCCTACCGTTCTTAGCGAAATAGTGTCTCTTATATTTAAAGTCTATTAAGGTATTGAGATTAGAGATCGCTCTCACAACAACATCCCCCCCTTTACCGCCGTCACCGCCATCAGGTCCACCAAATTCGATAAATTTTTCACGTCGAAAACTTATACAACCTGATCCACCAGTCCCAGATCTGATGTGTATAAGTGCCAAATCAATAAATTGCATAGGTAAAAGTAAGCTTTCAGTTAATTAAAAAGATCGGTCTAAAAAGTTAGTAGTACGAAAATACAATACTCGCTATGAGGCTAATCAATAGCGCTATTTTTACAATTCGACTATTTTTTTCTGATAAATCTGCTTGTCTTACTAGAGAACCAAACCAGAACCAAGCAGAATGAAAAATTAATTGTATCAGCAGAAAAGTTATAGCTATAGTCGGGATTGTTTCAGTTGATACCCCTTGGCTCTGAAACGCTGTGAACGATAGGGTAATCATCATCCACGCCTTTGGATTTAATGGATGAACAAGCAACCCATGATAAAACTTTGGAGCCCATATTGTTGACTTTTTCTTTACTGATAAATCCATAAAAATAATCTTGTAGCCTATCCATGAGATAAAAATAATCGATAATATCATCATTATGCTTGAATACTGGTCTATCAGATCGTTTATTAGGAGCAGGCCAAATCCAATTGGCCAAATTATTAGTTGCTTAGATAATACAACACTTAATATGAATGGGATAGAGACTCTAAATTTCTGAGTGCAGCCTAACGCAAAAAGAATAATATTCGCAGGCCCAGGAGAGCCCACCATTGCCATAATAAAAAAAATGAGACCGATATAATCTGAAATCAACTCAGACCCAAATCTACTCAGCAGCTGCGACCGTCTCTTCTACAGAAATAAACTTTCGCTTCTTAAAACCCTTGGAAAACCTTACTTTTCCATCTTTTAAAGCAAATAAAGTGTGGTCTTTGCCCATTCCTACGTTCTCTCCAGGAAACCACCTCGTACCTCGTTGTCTGACGATAATATTACCTGGTGACACAATTTCTCCACCATATTTTTTTACTCCAAGTCTGCGTCCAGCAGAATCTCTTCCGTTTCTTGATGATCCACCAGCTTTTTTATGTGCCATAACATTCTCCTAATAATCACTTGGCCTCAACCTAAGTTGATTTTTTCTTTACTTCCTTATTAACTGCTGTTGACTTTTTAGTAGTTTCTTTTTTTTTCTTATCTGTGGCTACACTAGCTGCTTTAACCGCTTTAGTTACTTTTTCTGCTTTTGGCTCTTTTTTTACTGGTTTCTTTTTTACGGCCTCGGCCTTCACTGTCTCCGTAACTGTTTCAGTCTTTTTACCATTATTCACTGTTGCTAAATAGTCAATTTTAAGACCCTTTCCTGACTTTGCCTCTTGAATATTGGTTTTATCAGCGCCAGACTCTAATATGTCAGTTATTTTTAGTAGGGTAATTTGCTGCCTGTGGCCTTTCTTACTTTTAGAAGAACTTTTCCTACGCCTCTTAACAAATGAGATAATTTTCTTGTCTTTTATTTGATCGATAACGGTAGCCTGAACTCCCGCTCCTTTTACTAATGGGTCACCCACTCTAACTTCTTTCCCTCCGGTTAAAAGTACCGTATTAAACTGCACCTTATCTCCGCCTCTAGCAGACAGTTTTTCTACCGCCAAAATATCGTTTTTTTGGACCTTGTATTGTTTACCACCAGTTTCTATTATTGCGTACATTATCTAATCTCAAAATTATCACATATTCCTATTATTTCTATCCATATTGTCAAGTTTTTTCTAGAATGTTTTTATCGTTATCTTTCTACTCACCAAGTAGGTGAACGCATATAGATCTAGTTTGACCAAATTTGCGCCACTCACACAGGTATATTCCCTGCCAGACCCCAAGCACCAATTTATTTGAAACTACAGACACCGTTAAATTAGTGTTTGTAATCAATGTTTTCAAATGTGCAGGCATATCATCTGGTCCCTCCACATCATGAAGATAATTTTCAGAATCTGGAAATAAATTACTTAAAAAAGTCCTTATATCATTTAAAACATCTTTAGAGGCATTTTCTTGAACCGTAAGAGATGCACTAGTGTGGAGGATAGATAAATTCACTAAACCTTTTTTAAATTCATGGAGAATAACCAACTCTTGAATTTTCTCAGTGATATTTATAATTTGATACCCTTCTGTCTTAAAACTTACTTGCTCTACAATATTCATCGACCTAAATTCACAGGTCACCTTCATTGACAGAAGTCAGAGTATTTGCATTAGTGTCAGAAATATCATCAGCTATCAGCTGGCTGCATTTTGCGATATTTGTTTCTACTGCCTTACATGTATACTTAGTAACTTCGTCTACTGTTGACTTACAGCCAACAAATATAAATGGAATAAAGATCGTAGTAAAAATTATTCTTCCAGCATTTTTAAAAATCATTTTTTATCCTGAAGATTTCTCAAGTTCTGAGACAATATTCTCAGCAAAGCTCTAATAAAAGGATCGGCTTTTTCAACTCTTGCTTCGAATTCACTTTCTGACAAGGAAATTACAGTAGCATCGGACATACAGCGCGCGCTTGCCATTCTGGGCTTGTGTTCAATTACACCCATTTCTCCAAAAACTTCATTCTCTCCGATCATAAAATTTGGTTCTTTAGTATCATTAGTAGGCAAAAATAACCCAACATCCCCCGACATAAGCAAAAAAATTTCTTTGCCTTTATCTCCCGCTTTAAAAATATACTGACCCGACTTGTAATTTAGCTTCTTCATTTTGTCCCTAGTTTACACTGTGTGAGCCAAGCCCTGATGAGCAAAGAAAACCTTGTTACTAGACAAATTATTAGAGTGCTCGTTAAGTTGCTCATCATTTCGGTTAGGCGAATGATGCGCTATCGCTAAATTTTTACAAGCCGTTTTTTCTGAGAACGTTATTCCTTGTTCGATACTTGAATGGCCCCAGCCTTTTTTAGGAGGAAGTTCTTCATCTAAAAACATTCCATCCCATACTATAAGGTCGCTATTTATGGCACGTTTTACAAGTTCATCATCAATAACTGGTTCCTGTCCATATTCGTGATCAAGCAACACACATACCTTTTTGTGATCTTTTTCAACAATATATCCAGCAGCTCCTCCCGGGTGATTTAGCTTTATGGTGCTCAAAGAACAAAGATGCTCAAGTTCGGCCATAATCAAATCAAATTCCACAAACTTTAAGTTTTTCAGAGTATCTACCAATGGAATTGGAAAATACATTGGTTGAAAAGCTCTGACGAATACTTCTCTCAACTCATCCGCCTTAACTAAACCAGAAGAAATTGTGACTTTATTAGAGGGGTCAAAAATCTGATGATTGAATGGCAACCCTTGGATATGGTCATAATGAAAGTGAGAAAAAATCAAATATGTGGGACGATCTTTTAGTATCGTTACATTTTGAAACCCCGTTCCTGCATCGAAAATAATTTGAAATTGTTCATGAAGTATTTCAGTGCAGGTCGTGCTTCCGCCATACCTCAAAAAATTTTTGTCAGCTGTAGGAGTTGATCCTCGCACACCATGAAATATTACATCCATAAGAAAACCTCTTTTTCCAAAGGATACACCAACAAAATGAGAAAGCTATCGATAATTTGTATTTATTGAGAGACTTACTATCTAAAATTCTAAAATTGAAGGTCCAAGTATTAAGTCGAACAGTCAAATATAATTTATTTATCTGAAATAATGTTTATTATCGAATTGATGGTTAATACTGAGTTCATTACAGATAAAATAGTCTCTGTTTCATTTGATAGCGGAAAGGATTCAAACCTTTTGTCGTTGGGTGTTATTCGGCAACTAACAGAGGTTGCCAACAAACTAGCCAAAAATAATAATTTGATGGCAATCATTTTGTCTGGAGGCAAAAAAAATTTTTCCTTTGGCTTTGATTTAAAGGATGAAGAGTTTTTAAGGCTTGGAAAGCTTGATTTTGAAGAGAACAGAAATTACTTCCAACTTGGAAAGATCATGTGTGATGCTTGGGAGAAGCTAAGCTGTCTAACCATATGTGAAATTAAAGGATGGTGCGTAGGAGGTGGAGTTGCTCTTGCTATTTCATGTGACTTGAGAATTGCTGAAACGGCAGCAAAATTTTATGTACCGGAAGTTGAGAGAGGTTTAAATATGAGCTGGGGCTCAGTACCTAGGTTAATTGCTCTACTTGGTCCTGCGAAAACAAAAAGGCTTCTGCTATTAGCAGAAAAACTAAACTCTTCAACCGCCAAAGATTGGGGGCTAATCGACAGTTATTTAAGTCCGAGCAAACTCAAGTTTGAAACGATTAAACTCGCTGAAAAAACAACAAAAATGCCACGTTTGCCTTTTGTCTTGACCAAAGAGAGCGTAAACAACCATTCGAATGCACTTGCTAAAGCCACTTCCTATAATGACCAAGATATTTTTAGTTTAGCTTATGGAAACCTTAAGGGGGAATTCTTCAAATAAACCAACATGACTTAACTACATACGCTTGGCTACCTCCTCCAACATAACCTCGGTAGCACCTCCACCAATCGACTGAGCTCTAGCATCTCTAGTTAATCTTTCAATGTCCGTACCTGTCATGTATCCAGTTCCACCGTGTAATTGAAGACAAGCATACATTACTTCGTTAACTAACTCTCCACAAAGAACTTTAATCATTGATACTTCCTTTATCACATCAACCCCAAGCCTAACTTTATTAGCAACACCATATACCATATAGCGCGCGGAAGTCACTTTTGATTGGAGTTCCGCAAGCTTATGTCTTACCGTCTGTTTTTCCCATAATTTTCCACCAAAAGCATCTCGATTTTTAACATAATCTACAGTGGCATCAATAGCAGCTTGTGCCTCACCCATGGCCATTGAACCCATAACTAATCTCTCATTCTGAAAGTTTTGCATAATCGCGTAAAAGCCCTTATTTAGCGTCCCCAGCACGTCAGCTTCTTCTACTTCACAGTCTTGAAAAAATAGTTCCGCAGTATCTGAACACCTCCACCCGTGCTTGTCTAACTGCTTATTTACAATCAGCCCAGGGTTATCCTTTCTTACAATAAACATCGTTAAATTACTAGATTGCTGCAATCCATCACTGGTTTTAGCTGCAACAAAATAGATGTCAGCATGAACTCCATTCGTAATAAAAATTTTTGATCCATTGATGACATATTTACTTCCGACTCTTTCAGCCTTGGTTCTTATATTTTTTACGTCAGACCCAGCATGTGGTTCAGTTACCGCAACGCAACAAATTTTATTTCCTAAAATTATATCGGAAAGATACTTTTTCTTTTGCTCTGTATTACCGGCATTTAACAAATGAACTGAAGCCATATCAGTATGCACTAAAGAAGCTATTGCAAAGCCAGAAAATGTCGACTTGCCGAGTTCTTCAGCAAAAACCACACTACCCCGAACATCCATTTCGGACCCACCAAATTCGGTAGGATAAGTAATGCCTAAAAACCCTAGAGCTCCCATTTTTTTAAAAACTTCTCTTGGTATAAAACCATCCACTTCCCATTTTGAGGCTTTCGGTTTTACTTCATTTTCAACAAATTTTTTTATCTGTTCTTTTAAGATAATGTGTTCTTCTTCGAGAAATAATGCATCTTCAGACTGTTTGAAATTTATATCCTTCATAATTAATCTCCCCCTTTAGAATTTTCTTTTTGGCTTACAAAAATTTTCCTAATTCTTGCAATTAACTTTAAGACATCCAGTATTTTTTTAAGAAAACCTGATATTAGCCACCAAAGCACCAAAAACGATGCTCCAATTAATTTAAGCACGAATCTAACCATTTGAAACCCTTCTTCAGTCTATAGTAAACTACAAGTCTTGTAATTAAACGAAAAAAAGGCCGCTACTAAAGCGGCCCAGTAAAGGGAGGAATGTCGCAAGCTAGCGCCTGAGACAATCTAACTATTACTTCTGGACGCCTGCAATCACAACATGCATTTTTGCAATACCGCTATGCTGTCAATGCAAAGACTGATGAACCAACTTTTTTAGTTCTTTTCTATTGGGGTAAGAAGCAGACGGCAACAATTGGGTCATAAATACGGCCGTGTACCCTTTTTTAAAATCAATCCAAAAATAATTACTTGCCATGCCACCCCAACCGAAATCCCCAACACTACTAGTGAAATCTGGATGCGGGTTGGTAATTACGCTACCTGCTAAGCTATGGCCCATGCCTGTGGTTGCCATCTGTGCAAAAGTTGCTACCCCAATTGATGCTATATCTCGATTTAATGAATCTACTCTAATACTATTTATAACATCGCGTTCAAAGATTCTTGTATTATTATATTTCCCGCCGTTAAGCAAAAGACATGCAAATTTAAGATAATCACGACCAGTCGATAAAAGTCCTGATCCACCAGAGAAATTTGTTACTTGATCTTTTTGATAGTTGAAATTTTCATATTGCTTAACAAGAGGTAGAAAATTCTCATGCATCTCATTGTAAAAAAAACAATCCGTAAAACGATCAACTTTTGTCTTTGGCAGAAAAAATTGAGTGTCTTTCATATCCAGTAGATCTAATAAATTTTTCCTTATATAAACATCCAGGGACTCACCCGAAATTATCTCAATTAATCGCCCAGCAATATCAATCCCTACGGAATAATTCCATTTTGTACCAGGCTTAAAGGCTAAAGGTAAACTAGATATCTTTTCCACGAAAACCGAAAGATTATAGTTATCCGGAGTAGCCGTAAGATTTTGCTTTAAATATTCCTTCCCGATTAAATCATCATTAAAAAAATAAGATAATCCCGAAGTATGATTAAGTAATTGATAAATAGAAGGTGCTTTTGTCTTTTCAATTTCAGAAACATTTTTCGCATTTTCAATAAGAGAATAGCAATTGGCGAAATTATCAAAATAATGGTCTAATGTATCTTGAAGATTAATTTTTTCGTCAAATATCAATTGAAGTAGACAGGCAGAAACAATGGCTTTTGTCATTGAGAAAATTCTTACGATGGATAGCGACTTAAATTCCTTAGTTTTTTCTTTGTCAGCATGACCGCTAGCGATGTCTAGAAGCGTTTCACCCTTAGAATCTGCTATACTTAAAGAGCAACCATTAAACTTATTTTTCTTAACATAATCATCCATCCACTCTTTTAGTTTTTCATCACTTAAATTCAATTTCTTCATAGGCTTTTCACTATCAGAATTTTAGATTTATTCCTTGTTCATTTTCATCACAACTCAATTAACTCTTTGATCTAAAGATCTTTGACCGGAGCCCTCCACGGTAGCAGCATAGTATAGAAAATATACTAAGAGTGAAAAGAATAGCTAACGCCAGCCAAAATTCGCTATCTCCCCCTACGAATACTACCAAACTTCCTAAAATTGCGCCACAAAACATTTGCATAGCACCTAGAAGTCCACTTGCAGAGGCAATGCATTTTTGCTTCACAGATGAAAGTGCTAAGACCAATACGTTTGCTAAAATGAGCCCATTGCCTAGTCCAAACATAAAACACGCTGAAGCAAGTGTTAATGGGGTGCTAATTAGCGGTATTTCAGATAAAAACATCAAAGCAATAGATAATAAACACCAAGAACACCCTAAAAGGGAAAACCGTTCTAGTCCAAGCCAGCTTGAGTACCTATTACTGACAATATTTCCAATAATATAACCTATGCTGGTTAAAGAAAACCAAAACCCAAACTCTGTCGGCGAGGCACCCAAGCGTTCGAATTGGTAAGGCATAAAACCGGCCATTGAAAAGAAAAAAGCGGCTTGAATGGATGAAACACCTGCAAAATAAAGAAAAGAGATTTGGCCAAATAAGTATCTAAAATCCAGAAATGTTGTTCTAAAAGTAAGTCTCTTATTTTTATTTTTAATTGTTTCGGGCGTATACAAATAATTTAGTGAAAAAACAATGCCACCAAAGAGAAACAAGGTAAAAAAGTTTATTTGCCATCCATAATTCTCACCAATATAGCCACCAAAAGCAGCACTAAGGATGGGGAAAATAGCCATAAAAGCTAATAAGGTCGACATTTTAGCTGCTGCTTTTTTTACTCCATAGCTTTCAGTCAACATTACTCTTGGCATTGAAAGACAAGCTGCTGCGCCAATTCCCTGCACAAATCTAAAAAATACAAACACTTCAAAAGCTAAATTTAGAGATGCTAAAATCCCACCTAATGAAAAAAGAATGGCTCCGATTATTAACACTATGCGTCTTCCAATTAAATCGGACAAAGGCCCCCAAAAGATCTGAGAAATACAAATAGCCACAAGATAAATAGTTATTGTCAACTGGACTTCATTAGAACTAACGTTGTAATGGTTTTTAATTAACAAAATTATAGGACTAATAAAAGCTAGACCTGTCACAGAGGCTGCAGAAGCAGAGGAGAGTGCGATTACTGACGGATTTTTTGTTTGCAAAATATTTCTTTCTGAAAGTTTTTTTATGGTTTGATAGAGAACAACAATTTAACTAATTTCATATGAGCGAGTACATTTAGGAAATTGAAAAAGGTTCTAAAACTATTTCCTTATCAACAAATCTACTTTCTTTCGTCGCATCTAAGAGAGTTCGACAATTATCAGTCATTATGCCATCTACTCCCATCCCGATAAGACTCTCCATCTCGTTCCTCTTATTAATTGTCCAAACATGTACCTTTATTCCATTTTTTTTGCAGTAGTCTATTAATTTTTTAGATACAAGTTTATAGCCTAAAAAGCTCTTTGGAATCTGAAGATAACTAGCATCGTATTTAGCTTCATTATTGAATTTTATGCCCGAGATAAGCCAGAGCACCTCTCTTCGACTAAACGAGAAAGGAATATCTCTTTTTAAAAACTTTCTCATATAATTCATGGTGTTATGGCTGAAGGAACCCAAACAAAGGTTATAAAATAATTTATTACTATTAAGAAGATTAACAAGCGCTTCAGCGGCCTTTATGTTTTTAGCATCGAGGTTAAAGGTAACGTCGTCAAATTTTCGTAGTAATGAATCAATCCTAGGAATTCTATGTTTCCCATTTATTAATATTTGATCTAAATCTTCTGAGTTAAGTTGGTCAATATTTATATTAATTCCAACAACCCTTTTTAAATTATAATCATGCATGGCATATAGGACTCCATCCTTGGAAATTTGCACATCCGTTTCGAGCCATCTATATCCTAGCGCATAGGCATCAGCAAACGCTTCAAAAGTATTTTCAAAAGCTACCTCGGTACCTCCTCTATGAGCAATCGGTGTAAAAATTTGCTTGCACATTTATATATTTTTTACTTTTATCATGTTCATATTTAATAGTAGTACAAAAATAAGTAGTTGTGAAAAATGACAGACCCTTTAGAAATTAGATATGCTAAAATACAAGAAAGACTTGAACCATGCGTTACCGAACTAAATACAAAAAACAAAACCGTTAAAGTCGATTGGTATATACCAATTGAGTTTTGTCATACTAAGGGAACAATAGCGCATGGGGGAACTGTCTCCTTTATCTTAGACGCCTCTATGTTTTTTGTTGTCGATCTGATCCATAAAGGCTATACCACAGGGCTTACTCTAGGATTAAATATACAATATTTAAACCCATGCCGACCTGGCAAGGTAACAACAGAAGCCTCAATCCTCCGCGAGGGAAAGAATTTTGCATTTACTCAATGTCAATTAATCCAAAACAATTTCATAGTATCTTCAGGAACTCAGCAAATGTCCCTTTACCACAATAAAATAGCTCAAGATAGCTCGTGGTTCACACCAAAACCTTACAAAGTGATTGATTAGATACTATTAGCTATATTTCTTGGCGTGTTCCACCAAGGATCATCATTGTAGGCTCTAAGATCAATTTCATGTGTCCAGGCTGACCTATGTTGGTCAGCAAGATGATAATATGTGTCCGCTATTTTATTAGGCAACAATAAACCGTCTTTTCCCAAGCCCTTTTCCTTTCGCAATGCTTGATAGGCTTCTTCACCCAGCATCTTTCCTAGCGTGTCGGGGGCATCGACAGCTCCATCAATGATAATATGTGTCGTATGTATTCCTTTACTTGAAAACTCAGCGTTTAGGGTCTGGCAAAGCATACGCCGTCCTCCCATAGATGCAGCATGAGAATGTTGCCCCTTATTGCCCCTGACGGCTGCTGTAGATGAAGTCACTAAAAGAGTGCCCCCTCCCCTTTTTTCCATATAAGGAAAAAGCTTTTTTGCCGTGCGAAAAAGAGCTAATGTAGCCATTCTCCAGCCTCGTTCAAATACCTTATCAGAAGTTTCAAATAGCAATCTATTACCTATCTGAGATCCTAAATTAAAAACTGCAACGCTAATCGGGCCAATACTCTCCTCGACGTTTTCAATAAGATTTTCTAAAGAATTTTCTTCAATTGCATTGATTAAAAAACCTGTTGCCCTACCCCCTTCTTTCTCAATCTTTGCAACTGAATTATCTAAACCTTCTTGATTAGTCCTCCTTGAAATCACTGCATGGTAACCAGAAATCGCAAATTTTTTTGCAACATTCACACCAATGCCGGCTCCAGCACCGATCACTAAACACACTTTTTTTTCTTGCATTTTTTTCACCAAAACATCAAATAGAATAAAACTAAAGTATTTTAACAGTCTCTCTGGCATCATCAACAAATAAAATTAATCGAAACGTGCTGGGTCTTTTTCGATAGGTCTGATTTAGAAATGATAAAAAAAGTAAACGTGGTTGTAGGCTCGTTCCTTACGCAGTTCATAATCGTTGGAATGTTATTCACCTATGGCGTGCTTATGACCGAACTAGAAAAAGAGTTTGGTTGGTCAAGAACGATACTATCATCAATTGGAGCTGCCGGTTGGTTGGCATGGGGTATCTTTGCGATACCAGGAGGATATTTAAATGACCGACTTGGACCAAAAATTGTATTGGGGGTCAATGGGTTCATTTTTGGGATAGGTTTCATCCTTTTTTCTAAATCCAATGAGGTCTGGCATTTATTTTTGATATTTATTTTCTTTATTGGGATTGGTCTTAGCACCCACGATATCTCGACATTATCAACTATTGCAAAATGGTTTGAGTCCAAAAGAGGGCTAATGACTTCTATTGCTAAGATAGGGACTGCCATGGGACAAATGGTTATGCCTCCTCTCATGGCATTTTTTATAATCAGCTTCGGTTGGCGCACGGCCACATTTTACCTCGGCGTTGTAGCAAGCATCGGATTAGTCTTGGCTGCATCACTAATGTCAACTCCAAATACATCAAGAAAAAAATTAGTTAGTGACGACATTAATCTTGAGGTTTTGGACAAAAAAGTTTTTAACCTTTTGGCTTTCTGTCAGTTTTGTATTTTCTTTGCTATGTTTACCACCATGACACACATTGCAGCACATGGTCTAAATGTAGGATTATCTTTGAAGGACAGTGCTTTACTTCTATCAATAATAGGTTTTTCGAGTATTTTTGGAAGACTTTCTATTGGCGTTTTAGCAGATAAACTCGGGGGCAAAAAAACCTATATGGTTTGTCTATTTCCGATGACTATCGCGCTAGTCACTATACCTTTCACAGAAAATATTTTTTTTATTTATATTCTCCTCTTTCTGTATGGGTTCTCGCACGGTGGACACTTTACAATAGCTCCTTTTATTATCGCTGAAAATTTTGGTCTAAAAAATCTTGGTGCTATCTTTGGTAAAATAACATTTTTTGGCGCTATGGGCTCGGTAACGGGACCGATTGTAGCGGGGGCTATATTTGATTTAAACCAGAGTTATTACTACGCGTTCTTATTAATCGGGGCGTTGGCTCTTATATCAATAGTTTCACTAACTTACTTACCCGATAAAGAAAAAAATCAAGTTGAATATTAGCCTAATTATTATTTAATTCCAGAAACTTATTGTTGAACATTTGATCCATAAATAGCTCAGAAGCACCTTGATTGCTCTTGTAAAAGTTTTTAATATTTTTTAAGTGATTTTCATTAAAGCTGTTTCTTTTCTTATCGTGATAAGCTGAAACCAGAGCAGATGCTAGCTCTTTTTGTCCACTAATTTTTTTCAAAATACCGACATCTAGTGCTTCCAATGCTGGATATTCTATGCCCCAAATACTTGGGCCTACTAAAACGGGCTTTTGTAAAGCAAAAGGCTCAATTATGTTATGCGACCCTTCATTGTTTAAAGAGTCACCCATAAAAACGAGATCAGACATTGCCATATAAAAATTCAATTCTCCAAGGCTATCACCCCACAACAGACTAAAACTATTTAAGTGTTTAATTTTCTTTTCATTGCAAATTTTAAAATCTGACTTGATCTCTACCAATTCGCTGCGTGGTTTTACTTTTATTGAACTGTCTTTAAACAAAATCTTATATTTGCCAAAATCATTAGGATGTCTGGGAACTAGTATAAAAAAAATATCCTTATACTTCTCATGAAGGTCCCTTATTATCTCACTGATTATTGTAAATTCCTGCTTTCCAATACTAGCAAAACAAATCGTAAAATATTTCATAAAAGCGATTTTTTTTAGTTTCGAAGCTGCAACAATTTGATGTGAAGGAACCTTTTGTTCAAATCTAGTATCTCCCATAATTAAAACGTTTTTAGCCCCAAAATACTCAAATCTCCTTTTATGCCTTTCTGATTTAGATAATATTAAATCGAATTTTTCAATCAGACTAGCTTTCAGAAAAGGAAATTTTTTATCTCTAATGAAACCTTTTTCAGGATATTGAGCCTGTGCAAATATTAGAGGGATTTGGGCCTTGTAAGTGGTTGTGATCATTACTGGCCATAAATCACACTCAAGAATTATACAACACCGTGGCTGAAAATTTTTAAGGAATCTTTTAATCATGAAGGTTATTTCGAGTGGAGCGTAAACGATTAATACTTTACCTTCCTTTATTTCTTTACGATATTCCTGCTGTGCAGCACTTTTGCCAGATAAAGTCAGAGTGGTAATTAATAGTTTTTCTCCATTCAGAAGAAGTTTTTTAAAAATTGGGCGTGCTGCTCTAAATTCTCCTAAAGATACCGCGTGACACCAACAAGCTCCTTTAAATTCTTTTCTGTAAAAACTTAATCTCTCTAGAAGATTAGAGGCATATCCTGGTTCTTTTATAGAACGATAGAAGAAATACAATAATGCAAATGGCAAAAATAAATACCAAAGAAACTGATAAAGTTTGAAAACGATTGAGGCAAAGATTTTTCTTTTCAAACTAAATTTCAATCGACACCTCGAAAAAATTAACCTATTAAAGCATTGTTTGCATATTAATTGACAAATATCATTTTACTCACTCATTATTTTAAAAGATAGGCTTAAAAATTTTGAAAATAAAAAACAGGACTATCAGCTCTAAAGAAGCTCCTCTTATCATCGCTGAATTAGGTATAAATCATGGGGGTGATCTGTTGGTTGCAGAGCAAATGGTTAAAATAGCTGCTCACAGAGGCTGTGAAGTAATTAAACATCAAACACATTTTCTTGATGATGAGATGACACCTGACGCAAAAAAAATTATGCCCCCTAACGCGGATGTTTCAATATGGGATGTAATGGAAAAATGTTCCTTAACCAAAGATGAAGAAATTAAATTGAAGAGAATAGTAGAGGATTTAGGAATGATTTATATTTCCACTCCTTTTTCAAGATCAGCAGCAGATTTTTTAAATGATATAAATGTACCCGCTTTTAAGATTGGCTCCGGCGAGTGTGACAATCTTCTCTTACTTGAGCATATAGCGGATTTTGGAAAGCCAGTTATTCTTTCCACAGGCATGCAAAACTTATTATCGGTGGAAAGGCCTGTAGAAATTTTTGAGAAAAACAATATTGACTATGCACTTTTAGAATGTACTAATATTTATCCTTGCCCACCAGAAGATATAGCACTTGGTAGCTTGCAACAACTATCTAAGAAGTTCCCTAATGCTGAGATAGGTTTTTCGGATCATTCAATTGGACCAACAATGGCCTTAGCAGCTATTGCATTAGGTGCAACAATTGTTGAAAAACACTTTACCGATACCTATGACCGACAAGGACCAGACATTTCCTGTTCAATGGACCCAGATGAGCTTGAGCACCTCATAAAAAAAAGTAAGGAAATAGCTTATTCAAGGGATAGAAAGAAGTTTATCGCCAACGTGGAAAGAGATGTTTATAAATTTGCACGATCTTCTATTGTTAGCGATAAACATCTAAAAAAAGGCGATATCATTGATAGACAAAATATCTGGGCCAGAAGACCAGGAAATGGAGAAATACCTGCTTTCGAATTCGAAAAAGTTTTAGGGAAAACCTTAAAACGAGACATTGCTAAAAATACTCAGATAAAGTGGTCAGATTTGGAATAGAGATTGATGTGAAAAAACTGCTATTCATAACAGGCACAAGAGCTGACTATGGTAAACTTGAACCTTTAGCATCAAGCGCACAATCAGCAGGATTTGGCGTTTATTTTTTTGTCACTGGCATGCACCTTTTAGAGAAGTATGGACTTACTAGTATAGAAGTTTCAAGGATGAAAAACATCACCAGATTTGAATTTGTCAATCAGATGGAAGGAGATCCACCAGACAAGATTCTTTCTCGAACTATTACTGGAATTTCTGAATATGTTGGCCGATTAAAACCCGATCTTGTTGTGATTCATGGAGATAGAATTGAGGCAGTTGCTGCCTCCCTTGTTTGTGCAACAAAGAACATAAGAAGCGCACACATTGAAGGAGGAGAAGTATCAGGGACCATAGATGAAGTTTATCGACATTGTAATACAAAGTTATGCACAGTCCACTTTGTAAGTTCAATATTGGCAAAAAAGCGCGTCACAAAACTTGGAGAGCACCCGGATAGAGTTTTTGTGGTAGGATCTCCCGAACTCGATACACATAAAGCAAGAAATTCAATTTCACTAAATGAAGTCTTGGATTACTATGATATTGAGTGGAATAACTATGGGATTTTTATTTTTCATTCTGTTACTTCAGAATTAGAGAGTTTAAAGAAAGAGATCCAATTTTGTTGCAATTCCTTAAAAAAAACAAAAAAGAAGTTCATAGTTATTTCTCCAAACAATGACCCGGGGTGTGAAATAATTTTTAAGACAATTGGAAAATTACCTAAATCTCGTTTCAAACAAATACCTTCGATGAGATTTGCATATTTTTCAACATTATTAAAACACTCTCAAGTTATTATAGGTAATAGTTCTGCAGGTGTTCGAGAAGCTCCTTTTCTTGGGATTTCCTCAATAAACATAGGCTCTCGCCAATTTAAAAGGGGGGGAGCAAGAAGCATTAAAAACTTTGATGTTTTTAAAGACGGGCAACTTGACAAGCTAGTTAAACAACAATGGGGTAGGCGCTTTGAGCCCGATAAAAGTTTTGGAACCGGTCAATCTGCAAAAAAGTTTACAAAGATTTTAAGCGATAAAAAAATTTGGGAATTAAATTTACAGAAAACATTTTTTGAGAGTTCTAGTCACTGAGAAACCCCTGATTTAAACAAAAAATCTTACTAGCAGCCAAAGTAGGGAGATATTGATGTGTTGAAACGAAATCGGGAAATATTGAGGCGTCACATACATAGAGATTGTTGACTCCAAATACTTTAAAACTCCCATCAACTACTCCACTATTTTTATCAATGCTCATCCTATTAGTTCCTATCAGATGGTAACCAGAAAACGTTTCTGATCCTATATTTTGTTCAATATCATCATTAATTAAATTTTTTCCACTTTTAGCAAAGCCTGCTTTTTTCAGGAGATCAATACCGCTTCTAAAAGCTTTGTAAGCAAGAGCTCTATCAAATTTGTTTGACAAATAGTTTGGATCAATTTGTATATTATTTTTATCATCAAGAGAAATCGAACCTTCAGATTTTGGAAAAACTTGAAAGCACCCTATTGACGCTCGTTGGGCTTTTTGAAATTTAATACCTTTGGACGATAACAAGCTTCGTTCTTGTGTAAAATGCACCAAATGATACCTTACCAAGCTGTTTATATTAACTTTCTTATTAAAACTTGATTTATTCCAGGCAAGAGTGGCACCTGGACTTTTAAAGATCGAATTCTTTGAGCTTATGTACTTAAAAAATTCGTTAAATAATTTCAACCCACGTGTTTTTTGGTTAAGAGTATCGAACCCTATACAATCAAATTCAATCCTGAAATTAGCATGGTCTTTCAAATGCTTTCCTACATGTTCTTGCTGAAATTTCAAAGGGGCACCGGCTTTACGAACGTCCTTTGGGTCTCCGATCCCCGACCGCATAAGAATTAAAGGTGAGAATATTGTGCCTGCCGAAAGAATAATTTTTTTTGCATTAACAGTAATTTTGGCCTTACTAATTAAATTTTCGCACTCAATACCTGAAGCATAGTTGTCTTTGAAAAAGATTTTTATCGCACGCGTGTTTGCTAGCTTTTCAATGTTTTTGTGGTTTGCATTTTCATTAAAATCATTAGAAAAGTTATATCTCTTTGATCCTTGTATATTTAGATGAATTTTTGCCCATCCCTCTATAAAATTATCTAAATCCGTAACCTCGGGAACTGCAAGATTGTTGAGGGTTTTACAAAAAATATTTGTTAGTTCGTCTGAATATCCATACTCTCTATTATACGAAAAATTTGGGTTATGGTAAATGTGCTTTTTAACTCTCTGGAACATATTTTTTGGCCAAAAAGAAAAAACCTCCCTAAACCGTTTTTCAAAACCCAAGTATGAGACATTTCCATTGATTAAGCTCGAACCACCAAAACCAATTCCCTGAAGAATAGGCAATTCTCTATCTTCTAAGCCAGACTGTTTCTTGGATATAAAGCTTAAACAGTGTTTATCATTTTGCAGTAATTTTCCTGATAATAACGGTACTTTATTAAGATAGCTTTTACCCTCAGAGCATCCCTGCTCTATTAAACACACTTTATAACCTGACCTACTTGCATTTTTTGCAATTTCAAGCCCAGCTGTTCCAGCGCCAACAATCGCTAAATCATATCTTTGGTGAGACATACTCTATTTCCAAATTTTGCAACTCTTTTATCAACACTAATGCATCTTCAAACTCCTTTTCCGTATCAATATCTATTGAGCGCCTAATTGAAAGAGGAAAAGCCAAGGTCTTAGCTGCAGGCATAAAGCCTTTTTCTCTTAGCATAGACATCAAACCTAAATACAAACTTCCATCTACAAAAGCTGAATTACTGTCTTTTTTGATGTTACGCACTTTAAGCATTTTTTTACCAATGTGGCCTAATAAAAAGTCTGATTTTGCTTCCCTAAATTTAATTATCTCATAGATATCTTTTATTTCGCTGTAGTTTTTATTTACAGACACCATAGAAAGATTATTTCCTAAGTTCTTAATTTGTCTACAAAAAGAGACTAAGTCATCCTTCAGTCTAATAGGTGATGTCGGTTGCAATAAAATAAAACTCCCAGATAGGTAGTCATCCAAACGGATCACGTGTCTCTCAGCTAGCCTGTAGATACAATCAAATATGACATCAGATAGAATTGCATTATCATTAGAAAGTTCTGGTTTTCTTTTTACTGCTAGAATACTGGATGAATATTTCTTTTTTACTACTTCTAAAATCTGGTCATCATCACTGGTGCAAACTACTGAAATTTCTCTTAACCCACTGAGCTGTTGCTTTAGAAATAAACCCGCAGCCAAGCTCCACTCGAATAGAGGAAACCCAAAAAAATTTTTAAAGTTTTTATTTTTTAGCCTTTTGGAGTTTTTACGAGCGGGAATGACTATAACTAAATTTTCATTAAGAGCATTCATTAATATCACTGGCAATATTTTTGTAATCTTTAATTGTCCTCGATACTAAAATCGGAATCGCAACGCATTTACTCAATCTATCATGACAACTCTTTACCTCTTTATTCCTAATGTTTTTATCGATATGTTCCCAAAAATATGCACAATGCCAGTTAAAAGCATCAGGTAAATTCTTTGTACCAAAGCCAGCTTTGTTGAGTAACCTAATCACTTGATTACGTAGTTTTTTATTTTCTATAGATATCACAAAAGTATCATAATTAGGCTCGCTCCCTGGAGTAACATGTCTAAATTGTATTTCTTTGTGGTTTATAAATTTTTCGAGGGCGTGGTATCTCTTTTTCGAGTCTCCTAAAATACTCGGGAATTTTTTTAGCTGGACCTTGCCAAATGCTCCACTTATTTCTGTCATTCTGTAATTAAACCCAATTAGTCCAGCATGATCTAACCCTCTTGGCAGACTAGGAATATTTTTGTGGCCATGATCATGATACATTCTAGCATTTTTTCCATCACTTTTCTTCTTGGAAAACAGAGCTCCACCTTCACCAGTTGTAATCATTTTACCAAAGTCGAAACTAAAAACACCAAATTCACTCAAGCCTCCAACATATTTGCCTGCAACCTTGGCCCCTATTGCTTCGCATGCATCCTCAACTATTGGAATTTTATTTCTTTTGCCAATCCTGTTAATTAACATCATATCTGCTGGTACCCCTAACATATGAACAGGAATTATAGCTTTTGTTTTTTTAGATATTAATCTTTCTAAATTTTTGGGACACATGTTCAAAGTATCATCGATATCGGTAAAAACAACATTTGCACCAGTGTCTACAATCGCTTCAACAGTTGCAATAAAATTAAAGGACTGAGTTATAACCTCATCACCTCTTCCAATACCGAGAGCTTTGAGAGCCACTTTAATTGCAGCAGTACCAGATGAAACGCATAAAACGTCAGCCATTTTTGGGCTGAAAATGTTTTTCAACTTTTGTTCAAACTCTCTAACGTGATAATGCTTCCTTTTTTTATCAAAACCATGAGCAAAGAAAACTTTCCCCTCATCAAAGATCCTGGAAATTGCTTTTTTTTCTTTTTCGTCTATGACCTCAAAACCGGGCAACTTTAACTCCTGCTTTCATGACAACAAATTAATAATTATAGTATAAAAGAAAGTAATCTTAGTTGGTAGAAAACTATGATTTTTTTTCTCTAGTATATGTGTTATGGTCAAACGTGGCATGTATTTTGCAGCCATATAGTCCCCTCATACTCCCAATATAAACCCAAACCTATGTATGAGGGGAACCTATTTTCAAATTTCCTCTCTGCAATATTGCGATCAGATAAATTTGAGAAATAACTTAGTTCTAAATTAACTGGCATCCAAATATGTGACCCAGTGATCATATGTCAATTTTTAGTACTATGCACATTTAACAAATAATAAGCGATTTAATTTAGTGCTATTTTAAATTTATTCTGAAATAATTTTTTTTGAGAGCATCTTATGAAATAACACTTAGAGGAAATAATGGAAATTGTAAAACCACTAAATGAAAACGATATTGACCCAAGTCTATTAGAAAAGATACAGTTCTTTAAAGGACCGCTTGGTGTTATACCTAGCTCAGTTAAAACTATGAGTTATCACCCCAAAATAGCCGAAGCATTTACAGACCTTAATAAGGCTGTGATGGAATGCAAAGGGAAAGTTACTCCAGAGTTTAAACGGCTTATCGGATATGTAACAAGTTTTGCCTCAGGGTGTCTTTATTGCCAAGCTCATACTATTTTAGGAGCTGAACGCTTCGGCTGTACAAAAAAAAGATTAGAAGAAGTTTGGAATTATGCAAATTCCTCAGCCTTTTCAAGTGCAGAAAAAGCTGCCCTTGACTTCGCTTTTGCAGCGGCATCTGTTCCCAACAAAGTTACAAAAAAAGAAGCGTCTCAATTAAGAAATTACTGGAATGATAATGATATTGTCGAAATTATGGGCGTAATTGCATTGTTCGGCTTCCTCAATCGTTGGAATGACAGTATGGGTTCTGCTTTGGAAGATTTACCAATTGAAAAAGGGGAAGAACATCTTATGAAAAACACTAATTGGACAACAGGGAAACATAGGGTTTAAAGCATGGAGAATCGAAATGAGGAAGAACTTAGAGCATCTTTCTTAAATCAACCGCTAATGCCCTATTTAGGAGCAAGACTCTCCACAATATCTCCTGGGCGAGCATCAATAGAAGTTATGTATCAAAAGAATATAACTCAACAACACGGTTTATTTCATGGAGGCGTTTCTGGATCTATAGCTGATAATGCTGCTGGATTTGCTGCGATGACACTAATGGATAAGGACAAAGAGCCCCTTACAATTGAATTCAAAATTAATTTTCTTAATATTGCAGATGGGGAAAAGCTAGTTGCGGAAGCGGAAATTCTACAAGCAGGTCGAAGTATCTTTCATGGAGAGTCGAAAGTATATACGATAAAAAAAAATGAGAAGCTTTTGACAGCTACTGCTCTGGTAACGATAAAAGCAACAAGTAAGGTATCTGAAAAAATACGCTGATAGTAAAAACTTCTGTCTTTAGTTAATCTTGCTTATCTAACTGCTTTTCATACGCTTCTTGGATAGACTTCAGTTCTTCAATTGCCGCACGAATATCAGAGCTGTCGGTCACATTAATCTCAACTCTTTTCCCTTTATGTGACAATCTGATTTTATCTTGTTTATGAGACTTTAATTTTTTGACCTTATAAACCCCAATAGGCCTAACAAAACCTTTAGGTGTAAATTCTTTAAAAAACTCAGTTTCTACCTCATTTGAAATAAGGTTTTTTGTGTTTTCATCAACAAGCATATCATCAATTTCAGCCATTGACTGAAGTCTTGCAGCAAGATTCACAGGGCTTCCGAGTATAGTATAATCTAATCGTAAATCCGAACCAAAGTTCCCTACAGTACAAAACCCATTTGATATACCCATCCTAACTGATATACCTTCAACTGCTCCCAAGCCCCTCCAATGTGTTTGCAATTCCTTTACTCTTTCCTGCATATCTATGGCCATTTCTATACACTTTAGAGCGTCATCAGTTTCTCCTAGGGTCTCTGGATCGCCAAAAAAAACCATTAGAGCGTCTCCAATAAATTTATCAATTGTGCCGCCGTGTTTAATTGCTATTGTTGACATTTCTGAGAGATAGGAATTGATGATCAGGGCCAGTTTTTCAGGCTCCATTTTATCGGTCAAATCAGTAAAACTCACGATATCAGAAAAAAATACTGTTAGGTTCTTCCTACTGTGAGAAACTCCCTGGTCTTTTTCTTCCTCAAAAATATTCTTATAAATTTGAGGAGACAGATATTTTGCCAGCCTAGTTGCTAAGCTTTCGAGTTTTCTACTTTTTTCTTCTATTATTTGTTTGTCTTTCAATTGCCCTTCTATAAGTGAGTCACGTTGCTTAGTTAACTCATGTTCATTCGTTCTATCTACGAATTGACCTTGAATTCCATTTAAGTATTCAAAATCAGAATTTTTTGTTTTTGTTGAAAGTAGTGAAAAAAGCCTCTCTTTATCATCAATAATAATTTTGACCTTAGGAATTAAAACAGATCCCTTATTGTGGATTTCATCCTCAAAAAGTTGTATCTGTTCATCTGTTACACCTAGCTGCTTTAAAATATCTGGAAAGTATGCATCTTTGACATTGCCTAGAACCGGGAAAAAGCCTTTGAAATTTTTGTTAACCTTTTTAACTCTCAAATCCTTATCTGCGTAGTAACAAGCAGTAATAGCGTTCTCAAAATTGAAAAAACTTAAGTCTACTACCCTATCAGGATTGAAAAAATCTTGGAAATTCATAAACGTTCAATGTCCTTTTTCCAGTATAATAATAAATTCTGCAAATTCACCCTAACTAATAAAAACAATGACCTACTTGATATTATTATTCAATTCAAAAAATGAACACATCTAATTAAATTTTTGAGGCACTATTTCTGAGCAAGAGAATATAGTTT
>CACJWR010000020.1 GCA_902596985.1 uncultured Alphaproteobacteria bacterium | reverse complement strand
ATCTCTTTCCATATGCTTGGAATACCCAACAACATCGGCAACAAGGATTACAGCTATTTTACGGTCTATCTCGGTGTTCATGAAACTTAAATAGTATTGAAATTGAACTCCAATTGTATACCCTTAAAGTGTCACTATCAATTAATACTTAGCGTTTTATGAGAGGTTTTAATATGAGTACCCAATTAGAAAATGAAACACAGGAACTTCTTGGGAAAGTTGTTCAGGATTTTACAGGAGCTATTGCTACAAGAATGTGTGCGATTGGAATAGATCTTGGTTTATTTGTTGATCTTGCAGAGTATGGCGCTTCGACCAGTCAAGAAATAGCTGAAAGAAAATCTTACCAAGAACGGTATGTAAGAGAATGGGTCTACGGCACGCATAAAGTTGGATATCTTAATTTTGATAAGGAAACTAGAAAAGCAAGTTTATCAAAAGCGGCTATAAATGTCTTGGTATCCAAGGGTGAGAAATTTTCACAGCAAGGTGCTTTTAAACTAATTAATAATATGATGCTACCCTATGATGAACTGCTCTCCTCATTCAAAGAGGGTGGGGGAGTAAATTTTGAAGATTATAGATCAGGGCTATGGGAAGGTTTAGATCTAACCGGATGCACCCGATATAGATCGTTTCTTGTAACAGATTGGACAGATAAAATACCGGAGATTACCAAGAAGCTTGAAAAGGGAGTTGCTTTCGCTGATTTTGGTTGTGGAACGGGAAGATCAAGCATTGAACTTGCAAAAAAATATCCCAACTCGAAATATTTTGGCTTCGATGTTTTTCCTCCAAACATCGAGAAAGCACGGAAAAATTCAATTGAAAGGGGCGTCTCTGATATTTGTCATTTTCAAGTTTGGGATGCAAAAAGTGGTGCCCCCGGTAAATTTGATATTGTGGCAGCTTTTGATCTTATACATGATTTACCGCATCCTGGTGAAGGAATTCAAGCAATAAAGAATGCTATGAAAGAAGATGGATTGTTTCTATTGATGGATATTAAATGTACTGAAGATCCAATAGATAATGAGGGCCCTATGACAGCTTTTAAGTTCGGAGCGAGCCTTCATTTTTGCATGACGACATCATTGGCAAATAATGGAGAGGGTATGGGCACTGTTGGATTGCCCAAATCCAAGGTTGAAGAATTATGTGCTGCGGCGGGGTTTAAAAACGTCAAGGAAATAGAGATTAATCACCCATTAAATTCGCTTTTTGTAATTCAATAGTCCAAAAGCTGCTATCATTCATGAACATCCATAATCATAGTAGCGCATTTTTCGCCAATCATAATTGTAGGAGCGTTGGTATTGCCTGAGGTAATAGTTGGCATAATAGATGCGTCTGCTACACGGATATTTTTAAGCCCTCTTATTTGCAATGAACTATTAACAACAGCTAAAGGATCTTTACCCATTTTACAGGTCCCAACTGGATGATAAATTGTATCAGCACGATTTCTAATATGCTGTTCCCACTCTTTATCTGTAAGATTACTATGAACCCCATAAATTTCTCTCTTTTGGTATTTTTTAAGAGGTGGGGTGTTTAAAATAATTTGGGTCATTTTTGCACCCTTTATCAAAGTTTCCATATCTCGGCTGTCATTTAAGAAATTTGGATTTATCAAGGGAGCATCATCGTGTTTAGCTGACGCTAAAGAAACTGTGCCTCTGGAATAAGGTCTAAGCAGACAGACATGGCATGAATAACCATATCCATAGTGTAGTTTCCTAAGATGATCGTCGATAAGACCTATAACAAAATGATGCTGTATGTCGGGTCTGTCTAAAGATTGATCCGTTTTCAAAAATCCTCCAGCCTCTGAAAGAGTAGAGGAAATCATAGAGTTCCCATGAGTTAGCCATTTTGCCATTTCTCCTAAAATTTTTAAAAAGCCACCTGGAGAAAATCCTAGGGTATTTTTATCGTTAGTTTTAAAGCAGAAGTTAAAGTCAATATGATCCTGCAAATTCTTTCCAACACCTGGTAGTTCATGGATTAACTTGATTCCATGAGGGTTTATATCCTCTAATGCGCCAATTCCAGAGCGCTGTAAAATTGTAGGTGACATCAAAGATCCTGCCGAAAGAATTACCTCTTTATGTGCCCTGATTTTCTTTTTTTTACCTTGATGCATATATTCCAAGCCAACTGCTTTTTTCCCATCGAAAATTATTCTCACGACATTTGCCTTAGTAATAATCTCTAGATTTTTTCTATTTTTTACATGGGGCAAAAGGTAAGCCGCAGCAGTGGAACATCGTTGGCCATTTTTGTTTTTTGAATGGAAAATTGTTGATTGCCAAAAACCTGTACCTTCGTTATCCCCTGTATTGAAGTCGTCTCTAATTTTCACTTGATAGTTCGCACAGGCCTTAATATACGCGTGTGAAATTGGTTTTGCTGCTTTTTGATTAGATACTTCTAAAGGCCCGAAGTTTCCATGAAACTCTTTACTTCCATTTTCATTATTTTCAGCCTTTTTAAAAAACGGAAGTACTTCATTCCAGCTCCAGCCATTATTTCCTTCGTTTGCCCAACTGTCGTAGTCTTCTTTCTGTCCCCGAATATAGATCATAGCATTTATTGCGCTTGATCCACCCAGTGCCTTGCCTCTAGGTTGATAACCTCTCCTATTATTCAGACCTTTTTGAGGTGTTGTGTGAAATGCCCAATTATTAAATTTGGGCTTGTCTCTAAGCATCAAAAGTCCACCCGCAGGGGCTCTAAACAGCAAATTGCTGCCCCAGCCACCAGCCTCTAAAAGACAAACTTTATATTTGCTTTTTTCACTCAATCGGGACGCGATTACTGCCCCTGCTGAACCGCCACCAATTATTACGAAATCTGCTTCTTCCAAAAATCTATCCAAGCTTTTTCATAATTTTTGAGAGCAAACTAAAGGCTTTGCCTCTCGGTGGCCGTATCATGGCCAGAATAAAATCTATACTGGTTTGATGATAAATAGACTTTAAATGTGAAAAATTTAGAAACCCTTCATACCCATGAAAACACCCATGCCCTGACTGACCTACTCCTCCGAAAGGAAGTCTGGACTGTAAAATGTGAAACATTGTGTCGTTCACAGTCACTCCTCCAGATCTTGTATTATTTATAACAAAGTTTTGTTCAGATTGGCTTCTGCCAAAATAATAGAGGCCTAGTGGGTTATCATTTTTATTTATGTAGTCAACAACGTTACTGATACTTTCATAAGTCATGATAGGCAGGACAGGGCCAAAAATCTCATGTTTCATTACATCCATGCCATCATTAACCTCAGTGACGATTTTTGTTGAAATCATATTTTTATCAAGATCATCATTCTTGCCTAAGCTTTCAACATTCGCTCCCTTTTTAGTAGCATCCAACAAATAACTATTCATTCTTTTCAAATGGCGTTTATTAACCATTGAGGTTTGATTATGGCTATTCGGTTCAGGAAAAAATTTTGAATAAGCTTTTTGTAATTCTGAAATCAAGTTTCTTTGTTCATCTTTTTTTACGAATATATAATCAGGCGAAAGGCAGATCTGACCGGCATTTAGTGTTTTTGAAAATAATATTCGTTCTGCAGCTAGCGCCATGTTGGCATTAGTTCCAATTATGGTTGGGCTCTTGCCTCCGAGTTCAAGCGTTGTTGGTACAAGGTTTTTTGCCGCTTGAGCTGCTACCTTTTTTGCAACTCTATTACTTCCTATAAAGAGTAGATGATCGAGTTTTAGGCCACTGAACTGTTCCCCGACCGATGGTCCGCCAGTTATCACAGCAAGTTCGGAAATATCAAAATATTTTTCAACACCCTCTTTAATAATATTGGCGGTTGCAGGAGTGATTTCTGATGGTTTTACCATAGCGCGATTACCTGCAGCGAAAATTGATGCAAGTGGATAAAAAATTAAACCCACAGGAAAATTCCAAGGAGCAATTATACCCACTGTTCCTAATGGCGATGGTTGTAAAAAACTCTTTGCTCCTAGTAGATCCGTTCCAAGTGATGAAAATCGCCTCTGTGGCTGCATCCACTTATTTAGTTTTTTTATAGTAAAAAGGATATTCCGTACCGTTTGGTCAATCTCCGAAATCTTAATTTCATCGACGGATCTATTTTGAAAATCTTGATTTAATGCTTTTATAATTTTTTCTTGATGTGTCTCAATTAATGCAACACATCTCTTCAAAAGATCTGTTCTTTTTTCTAAAGAAGGTGGCCCCTCTTTCAAAAATGCTTTTTTTTGAACCTCTAAGATATTTTCCATGGCCGGGGTACTCAATTTTTCACAATCTTGTTACTACCTCGGCCCCAGTATTCATCACGTAAAAGTCGTTTGTATAGCTTACCAGTGGGAAGTCTTGGTATTTTATCTATGTAGTCAATCGAACGCGGTATTTTCTGTCGGGATAGATGTTCGGAAAGATAATCAAGCAATTCTTTTGTAAGCGCTTCATCTCCTTTAATTCCATCAATTGGTTGCACCACGGCCTTTACCTCCTCTCCCAAATCCTCATTCGGAACTCCAAAAACAGCGGCATCAAAAACTTTTGGGTGTGGGATGAGTAGGTCTTCACATTCCTGAGGGTAAATATTCACACCTCCTGAAATAATCATAAATGTTTTTCTATCCGTTAGATATAGATATCCATCGCTATCGGTATAACCAACATCCCAAACAGTGGTTAGTTGTTTATCTTCGGAGTACGCCTCTGAAGTTCTTTCGGGATCATTAAAATATTCGAATTCTGAAGTTGGTTTAAACCATAAAGTGCCGGGCTCTCCCCTAGGAAGTTCCTTCATATTATCGTCCAGAACTGCCAACTCACCGGAAACAATCTTTCCTACTGTGCCTGGGTGTTCAAGCCACTCTTCGCTATTACAATATGCAAAGCCGAAAGCCTCTGTAGCCCCATAGTACTCATATAAGATTGGCCCCCACCAATCTATCATTTGACGTTTAACTTTCTCGGGACAGGGCGCAGCGCCATGAATGGCATATTTATGGGACGACAGGTCATACATACCCCTTTCTTTTTCTGATAGTTTTAACATTCTGGAAAACATAGTTGGAACCAGTTGGGAATGGGTAACTTTATACTTTTCAACGAGCCTCAAAAACTCTAATGGATCAAATTGTTCCATTATTATAGTCGTTGCGCCGGTACCTATCGCAAAACTAGCTGCGGCTAAAGGTGCGGAGTGATACAAAGGTGCTGGTGAAAGATATATGACATTATCTTGGTCAAAAGACCATAATTTCATAAGAAAATTGAAAACGGGTAACCGTTCATCTGGTTTTTGAAATGGTAGTGGTCTTAATATACCTTTTGGACGTCCAGTTGTTCCCGAAGAATATAGCATTGAAGTTCCCAGACATTCGTCATCTATTGGATGGGTCGGAAAATTCGAAATAGTCTCTTCATAGTCTAATATTTTATTGGATAAAGATTGCTTTTCTGCCGCTACGACAAGAATCTTCTTAAGACCGGGACAAGAGTCTTCCGCTTCAATCACTGTTGGAAGCATTTTCGAAGATGTTATCAATACCTGGGATTCTGAGTTGTTTATTATATAGGAGACCTCACTTGCGGTTAAATAAGAGTTTATGCATGTGTAGTATAAGCCTGCACGTTCACCAGCGGAGTTTGCTTCTAAGAATCTGTCATTATTTTCCATAAAGATTGCATAATGATCCTTGAATTTCAGATTAATTGATCGCAGGTAGTGGGCAAGTTGATTTGCTCGACCCTCAAATTCTGCATATGTGACTTCTTTTCCGGTCGATGCCATAATAAAAGCAGGACGATCAGCATACTTCTTTCCCAGTTGCCCTGGATACATATTAAATTCTCCTTATAATTACTATTCTTGAATTATCCGGCTTTTACCTTCGCCCCAGTATTTATCCCTCAATACCCTTTTATATAACTTACCCGTTGGAAGCCTTGGAAGTTCTGTGACAAAATCAATGGAACGAGGAACCTTTTGCCTTGATAGGTTAGCATGTAAATATTCTAATAATTCTCCCTCTAGATCCTCTTTGGGCGTAGAGTTCTCAACAGTTTGAACAACTGCTTTTACTTCTTCTCCCAAATCTTGATTTGGAACTCCAAAAACAGCAGCATCAAAAACTTTTGGGTGAGATATGAGGAGGTCTTCACACTCTTGAGGATAAATATTAACACCTCCAGATATAATCATAAATGCTTTTCTGTCTGTTAAATAAAGAAATCCATCTTCGTCTAAATAACCTACATCGCCCACTGTGGTTAGGCGTTTATCTGCAGAATAGGCTTCTGCAGTTTTTTCAGGCTCCTTGTGATAATTAAATTCTGATGCAGGTTTAAACCAAAGAGTACCAGGTTCGCCCACTGGCATTTCCTTCATTTCGTCGTCCATTACTGTTAGCTCTCCAATCATTATTTTTCCTACTGTTCCGGGGTGCTCTAACCATTCCTCAGTATCACAATAAGCAAAACCAAAGGCTTCTGTAGCTCCATAATATTCACAAATAATTGGTCCCCACCACTCAATCATTTGTCGTTTTACTTGTTCTGGGCAAGGAGCAGCTGCATGAAGTGCATATTTTAGTGAGGAAAGATCAAATCTGTTTTTTTCTTCATCACTGAGCTTAAGCATTCTGCTAAACATTGTTGGCACTAACTGTGAATGTGTAATTGAGTATTTTTCTATTAAACTTAAATATTCAAGCGGCTCAAACTTTTCCATTATTACAGTTGTTGCGCCCTTTCTTATTGCTAGGCTGTTCGCAGCTTGAGGCGCTGAGTGGTAAAGTGGGGCAGGGGAGAGATAAATCATATCCTCACTGTAATTCCATAAATTAGACAAAAAACCCATTATAGGAAGTGGTTCATCAGGTTTTTGATCGGGCAATGGGCGCAAAATACCTTTTGGTCGTCCGGTTGTGCCTGAGGAATAAAGCATAGCTGCGCCAAGGCTTTCGTCTGGAATTGGAGATGTGGGAAATCGAGAGATGGCTGCCACAAAATCATACATGCCATCCGGTAACTGTTCTCTTTCTGCCCCAACAACAAGTATTTTTTTCAATACAGTGCACTGTTTGACCGCTGTTTCAACAATGTCTAATTTTGATATCGATGTAATTAGAATTTTGGCGTCGGAGTTTACCAATATGTAAGCCAACTCTTCGTCTTTAAGATAAGAATTAATACATGTATAAATTAACCCAGCTCTCTCACCTGCTGAATTTGACTCAAGATACCTGTTATTATTTTCCATAAAAACCGAGTAGTGGTCTCCTTTTTTTAAGCCCTCTTCTCTAAAAAAATGGGCAAGTTGGTTTGACCGCGCCTCGAATTCTTTATACGTGACCGTTTCTCCAGTTGAAGCCATTATAAAGGCTGGTCGATCTTCATACTTCTTAGCTAGTTTTCCTGGGTACATTTTATAGTCCCTCGAATACTCTGCAATCTCTGTTAGCACCTCCATCAAGAGCTGATAAAGCGTCTTGGTATTCTTTGCTATCAATACATTCCGCAGCTTTTTCAAATGACTCAAACTCTATTAAAACGGTTTGTTCTACTTTCCCATCTTCAAAAACTTTTATTTTATTCGTACTCGCTAGTATTTTACCATTATATTTTTCGATAGCAGGCCCAGCCAATTTGAGATACGCAGCTCTTTTCTCGGGATCGGCGGTACTTCTATGTGCGCTTATAAAATAACCTTTGGGCATCGTTCACTCCTCTTTACATTTATAGTCTTAGTGTAAGTTATCTTTCTCAAGACAACAATATATAAACTATGTAAAAAGCGAGTGTTTACGCGTTCTAATTAATGAACATTTACAACTTATTAGCTTGCGATTTTTTGACTTCTTTTTCTTTCAACTGAAGTGAGTATTCGTTTTCTTAAGCGGATATGATTAGGTGTAACTTCAACCAGCTCGTCATCATCTATATAAGCGATTGCTTGCTCGAGACTAAGCTTTGTCGGAGGTGTTAATCGTACTGCTTCGTCATTACCAGAGGCTCTAATATTAGTTAATTTTTTACCTTTAAGAGGGTTAACTTCTAGATCATTGTCTCTGTTATGCTCACCGATAATCATTCCTTCATACACTTCTTCTCCGGAACCAATGAAAAACTTCCCTCTCTCTTCAAGATTAAAAATAGCATAAGCAACGGAGCTTCCATTTTCCATGGAAATTAAAACACCTTGACGGCGCCCAGCAATTGAGCCTTTGTGCGGACTCCAGGAGTGGAACACTCGGTTTAATATTCCTGTTCCCCTTGTATCCGTCATGAATTCACTGTGATATCCAATTAGTCCACGCGATGGGACTAATGCAATAATTCTTGTTTTTCCAAAGCCTGAAGATTTTAAATCGACCATTTCTCCCTTCCTAGAAGATAATTTTTCTATCACGGCACCAGAGAATTCTTCATCGACGTCAATAGTAACTTCCTCTATGGGTTCATTTTTAACACCATCCACGTCCTTATAAATTACGCGTGGTCTTGAAATAGAGAGCTCAAATCCTTCTCTTCTCATATTTTCAATCAAAACACCCATTTGTAATTCACCTCTTCCCGAGACATCAAAGGCTTCACCACCAGGTGTGTCCGCCAACTTTATTGCAACGTTACTTTCGCACTCTTTTAGCAAACGGTCTCTTATTACTCTGCTCTGAACTTTTTTACCGTCTCTACCCGCTAAAGGGCTATCATTAATTCCAAATGTGACTGTAATAGTTGGAGGATCTATTGGTTGAGCTGGGATTGGGTCTTCAACTGATTGGTCTGCTATTGTATCTGCAACAGTTGCTTTGCTCATTCCTGCTAGGGATACTATATCTCCAGCTTCAGCTATCTCTATTGCTTGCTGCTTTAATCCTCTAAATGCCAAAATCTTATTAACACGAAAGTTTTCTATTAGCTCATTGTTAATACTTATAGCTTTTAGATTTTGTCCTGTTTTCAAAGTGCCTGACTCAATACGCCCCGTAAGAACTCTTCCAAGAAAGCTATCTCCACCTAATGTTGTGGCTAGCATTCTAAATGGTTCATCCCGTTTTGCGATCTGGCTTGGTTGATCAACGTGGGTTGAAATTAATTTAAAAAGACTGTCAAGATTTTTTCTCGGACCTTCCAAGCTTTCGTCTGCCCAACCGGAGCGTCCGGATGCATATAAAATTGGAAAATCGAGTTGTTCATCATTTGCGCCCAAATTAGCAAAAAGATCGAAAACCTCATCAAGTGCTCTATCAGGCTCGGCATCTTGCTTATCAACTTTATTTAAGACAACTATAGGCTTGAGCCCGAGTGAAAGAGCTTTCGAAGTAACAAATTTTGTCTGTGGCATCGGACCTTCTGCCGCATCAACCAAAAGCACTACACCGTCTACCATTGAGAGTATTCGCTCTACTTCACCACCAAAGTCTGCATGCCCTGGTGTATCAACAATATTAAAGCGGATATTATTCCAAACGACTGAAGTCGCTTTTGCCAATATCGTTATACCCCGCTCACGTTCGAGATCATTGCTATCCAAAGCGCGCTCCACCGTTGTCTCGTTTTCTCTAAAAGCGCCAGATTGCTTTAGTAACTCGTCTACTAATGTTGTTTTTCCGTGATCAACGTGTGCGATTATCGCAATATTTCGTAATTCCATTTTTACTGCTCACTATGAATTTCAATTAACCAATGAGGTTGCTTAATATCAAACATCTTAAAAAGCAAGAAAAATCCTGTTAATGGTAATGATCCTTTGAGAATAAATTTGATGGCATAATCAGTTCACTTAATGTACCGTTAAAAGAAAGTTGAAGCAGAATTACGATGGTAGAAAAGGAAATACAGAGAAAGATAGCTGTGATATTTATTGCAGACGCCGTAGGCTACTCGCAACACATGAAGAGAGATGAAGATGAAACGGTTAAGAGCTTTAGATCTTGCAAGCAAATACTAGACCGGCTTTTTGAAGAACATGATGGACGCGTTTTCAATACGGCAGGAGATTCAATACTTGCAGAGTTCACCAGCGCCGTATCCGCGCTAGTTTGTGCATCAGAATTCCAATCTCTTAATAAATGAGCGAAATAAAAGTGATAATACTAAAATTAAGATGGAATTTCGAATTGGCATTAACATGGGCGATGTTGTTAAAGAGGGTAAAAATCTCTATGGTGATGGGGTAAATATTGCTGCGCGTTTAGAGGCGCTTTGCCAACCAGGGGGCATCTCTCTTTCAAAAAGCGTCTATGAATTTGTTAACAATAAAACAAAATTTCTATTCAATGACCTAGGCGAGCAAAAGGTAAAAAATGAAAGTTTTCATGCATTTGATGTTTTGCTTGATCCATCACAAAAAAGAACAATAAAAAACAAAAGCATAAGCGCGCTTAACTTTGCATTATTGCTGATAATCCCAATAATTTTACTATCTCTAAGTGCCGTTTACTTTTTATCCAGCGAACGAACAAAATCAGAAATTCAAGTCGCCGAAAAAATAGAGAAAACAATTATAGGAAAAACACTTCTAATAAAACCATTGGAAAATCGTAGTGGCTCAGAAAAAATAGAAAATTTATCTAAAAGTATTACAGACCATTTAATATCATCTATTTCATCCACAGTGTTACTAAATATTGTTCCAACCCAACTTAGTTATACCTTGAAAGAGGCAGACTTTTCAAATTCAGATATTAATTCTAGGTACGGAGTTTCCTTCGTAATTAGTGGAAGTATTATAACCTCAAAGGAAAAATTTAGAGTAAACTTAGAATTAGTTGAATTGGAAACAAACAACATTCTTTCGACAATAAATGAAGAATTTGATTTAGATGATCTATTCGGTGCTCAAGATATATTGGAGCAGAAAGCTAGAAGAGCAATATTGTCAAATCTAACACTGGGCGAAGAGGCAGTTAGATATTATGAAAAGTATTTCCCTGCAAAGGAAGAATTTGTGCAAGTAATGAAGTTAAGCGTTGCACAAAATAAAGATGGAGTTTCCTGGAGTAAAAATCATGCAGAGCCTTACAGGCTAATTTTAGAGAAAAATATGAATAACTCAGGCGCTCATTTACTTTATGCGCGCAACTTATGGAGACAACTAGCAGTAAATCGCACTAATATTTCAGATAATATAAAAAATATACAGTTATCGATTAATAAGGCAATTGAATTGGATCCTAACAACGCACAGGCATACGCAGTTGCTGCAGGTTTTAAAGCAATGAGAACACAGCAATCAGTTGATAAGCTCCTCGTAGAGAAAGCATTAAATATGGGTGGAGATAATTCAGAAACCTTAAGTGCAGTCATCACAGCATATCAATTTGGAAATAATCATCCAAAAGTTATAGAAACTTCAAAAAAATATTTTGAGATAGTGCCATTTGGACAAACTAGGTTGAGATTAATAATGTTAGGGTCACATATTGCGTTAGGTGATAACGAGGGGGCAAAAGAAGTAGCCCTCAATATGGTTGGTTCTGATGAATTTTCAGATTTTTGGGGAAAGTTATTTTTAATATTTTTGGAAGAAAAAAGTGGGGATAAGGAGAAAGCAAATGCCCTATATACTGACTTTATTGCAAAAAATAAAACTAACAATCAAGATCTAATAATCAAGATAAAGAGCTTTCCATGGGGTCTTCAGCCTTGGTATATAAACAATTTAATTTCCTCTTTAAGATCAATAGACCGACGTGTGTTTCCCAGTAGCTAGAATATTCCTGGGTAAATTGACAATATTTTTATTATTTAAATTCCAGTTTCCAGTATTGAAAAATAAGATCACATTGAATTGCACGGATCGCCATTGGGCCAAGCAACTCCATCGCCCTTATCCATAGTGCTTATTTCTTTCATATCATTATCATCAATCAAAAAAGAAAGATCAAAGTTTTCTCTTATTCTGTTTTCATCCGAAGATTTTGGTAAAATCACAAAGCCCATTTGAAGTCCCCACTTGAGCAAAATTTGTGCCTCAGACACTTCATACTTCTTTGCCATTCTCTTAAATGGTGAGGAATTATCAGCACCATCCTCTTTCATACTTTGAGATTTTGCACTATCTTGATTAGGCTTTGCCCTCCATCCCTCCAAGGGAACTAATGAGCTGTATGCTACTATTTTTATATTTTTCTCTCTCAAAAAAGAAACTAACTCTTCCTTCTGACACCAAGGGTGTAACTCGATCTGATTATATTCAGGGACTTCTAGTCCTTCATTAATTATCTCTTTAATATGTGACTGACTGTAGTTTGATACACCGATAGTTCTGGTTTTGCCTTCCTTTTTGAGATCGCATAATGCTTTCCATTGCTCTAGTCTTAAGTCCTTACAGAAAGGTGCATGAATTAGATAACAATCAAGATAATCAAGATTGAGTCTTTCAAGACTGCTGTCACAAGCTTCAATACACATTTTATAGTTTTTTGCCTCTCTGCCCCAAACTGGATTTCCAGGAAAAACCTTACTAGTGATAAAAACCTCGTCTCTTTTAAGAGAAAGTTGAGAGAATGTATCTTTAAGACCTAACCCAATACCCACTTCATTTCTGTAAACCTCAGCAGTATCAATATGCCTATATCCAATTTTGAGAGCTGTATTTATTGTTTTTTGTGCCTCCTCATTTGAGATTAAATAAGTTCCGAAACCAATAGTTGGCATATTTGCTAAAGTTTTATCTGTATCCATTTATTCTTCCTCTCATCATTTTTCTTAAGTATTAAAGTTCTTTCCCTGCAAGTAATTCCCCTAGTTTTATCCGAGATGATACTGCAATTTTTGTTAATGGTTTAAATGGTAATTTTTTTGGCAGAGGGTTATTTAATAATTGTTTAACTAGAGCCGTTTTTTTTCCCATAGCCAAGTCAGCAGCTGCTAAACCATGAAGTGTTCCTTTGACGGTTCCCAAACCATTTTGACAGCAGGCTGAAAAAAGCCCGGGCCTTAATTCACCAAAAGCTGCTACATTATTTCTTGAAAGCGTTAAGTGCCCACCCCATGTTTGCATGAGTTTTGTATCCTTCAGCATGGGGAATCGATCTGAAAAGCTCTTGATATGAGTTCTGTACACCTTTTCGATAACTGATTTCCCGGGACTCATTTTTGGTTCATAAGTGAAGCGATTACGAATTACAATTCTATCGCCTCCAGTCCCACAGATACGCCTCACAGTACTCCCCAAAGGGTCAGCTGGGGTCAGTCCCCATTCTTTTCTTCCCCCCAGAGATTTAATCTCTTCAGGCGTAAGTTTTTGTGTGATTGAGCCGTATGTGTAAACATGAAGAAGTGAGTTCTTGAAATAACCAAAATTTTCTATATTTCCATTTACTGCGAGTATTATTTTAGAAGCGGTGATAACACCTTTAGGTGTTTTCGCTTGCCATTCAGAATCAACTTTGCTTAGTTCTTCAACCGGCGAACTCTCATATAATCGAACTCTATTGGAGAGGATTTTTTCTCCCAAAGCCCTGATATACAGAGCTGGTTGTATCATTACAGTTCCAGGTGTAAATAATCCCCCTCTATAATAATTTGTTCCGGTAATGTCTTTCATAGAATAAGCATCCAGGTACTCATATTTTTCGCCAAGTTTTGACAGATGTTTCGCATAATCGTGGTTATGCCGCATACCCTTTGCGGTTGCAGCGCCATTTATTTTTCCGATTTCCTTGAAGCATTCCTTAGGGAGTTGTAAAGCCTCAACAGTCTCCTTTGCAAAGTTTATAGCATACCGATTTTGCGTTATAGTTTCACGATCATTTTCTATTTGTCCTCCGTAATCATCACTCGCCAAATCATGAGGTAAATCAATCATAAAGCCAGAGTTCCTACCCGCTGGTCCGGAGGCAAGCCCTTGGGCATCTAAAATGACAATCCTATCATTTGGCGCCTCTTGTTGAACTCTGCGTGCAGCTGATAATCCAGCAAACCCTGCTCCAACTATGAGCCAATCAGACGTTAAATTGCTCGAAAGGCTAGGAAGCGGTTTTCTTTCAGGAAGTAAATCGTTCCACGCAGAAGGGCCAGGGTTTTTTGAAACACTTATCATTTCAAGGTAAACTCAATTTTGCTGTTCTGCCCCCGTCAATAGTCAGGACTTGACCTGTCAAAAAAGATGCCTTCTCAGACGCAAGCCAAACGATTAATTCCGCTACTTCATGAGGTTCCCCACTTCGCTTCAAGGGATGGATTTCACCAATTTTATTTTTAAAAACTTTGGGATCTGATAGGGATTTTATGAACTCCTCATTTAGCTCAGTATTAATCCAGCCAGGAGCAACTGCATTACACCTCACGCCTTCAGGTCCATGGTCAACTGCGACCGCCCGCGTTAATGCATGTAGTCCTCCCTTAGAAGCACAATAAGCGGGATGGCGAGGGTTACTTCCTAACCCTTCTATAGAACCTACATTAATAATGGAGCCCTTGCTTACCTTTAACAACGGTAGAGCGTATTTTATAAGAAGAAAGGGAGTGGTCAAATTAATTTGAAGTTGCTCAAACCAATCAGCTTCATTTGTTTCTTCAGCATTCCCCTCACGCATAATACCTGCATTATTTATTAAAATATCAAGGTGCCCTTCTAAATCTTGTATTTGAGACATAATTTTTTTTGGCGTTTCTACATCATTAAAGTCAGCTTCAAGCCAAAAATGCTCTCCTTTACTTCTTTGCGCTGTATAAACCTTAGCACCCTTTTCAGTTAAGAGCTTTGCTGTGCTAAGCCCGATTCCGCGTGAAGCTCCAGTAACTAAAGCAATCTTACCCTCCAGTGCTCTCATGCTACGGGTTTCCCACCGTTTACTTCGACAAGAGATCCACACATGTACCGGGCTTCATCAGAGGCTAAAAACAAAATTACATCTGAAATATCATCAGGTTCAGCTATACGGCCTAGAGGAACGGTCTCATTAAGTTCTTTTATAGCCTTCTCTGGATCAAGACCACGAATAGAAAAACCAGTACGTATCATAGGTGTATTTACCTCATTTGGACAAACAGCATTTACCCGTATGTTTTGATGTGCGTGATCACGACCTAAACACTGTGTAAATGAGGCTAAAGCGGCTTTTGACATTATATAAATCGGATGATCAGGGCCAGGAGATAAACCCCAGCAGCTAGCCGTATTTACAATTGATCCACCTCCATTTTTTTCCATAATTGGGATTGTGGATCGACATAACCTAAACGGCGCTTCTATATTTACGGCTATCGTTGATTTAAAGTCATCATCCGTGGCTTCAGTGATTTTACCTCTTCTAATGATGCCAGCATTGTTTATCAAAATATCCAGCCCCCCCAATGCATCTCTAGCTTTACTAGGCAACTCGTCACAAAATTGAGCAGTGGACAAGTCACCTAAGAAATGAGCTTCAGCTTCAACATTACCGATAGTAATATCTGTTATTGCAACTGATGCTCCTTCGGCTCTTAATTTTCTTACTATAGATTTTCCAATTCCACCAGCTGCGCCAGTTACAAGAGCTTTTTTCCCTTTGAATCTCATCTTTATTAAAACTCCTGATTAAGGGAGTCAGCGGCGGGGATTTGCGACTCTCTCAGAGCAATAAATTCTAACAATTCATCATTGATTGCTTCATTGATGACTGGTTCTTCATAATCTGCCAAAAGAGACTTTGCGTGGTTAAGCGCTCTTTCGGTAATCTCGGTAGAGCCTTCGGCCTGCCATTGCTCAATAGAGTTATTATCAAAAAGCTCAGGCATAAAAAAAGCTCGCTGAAAGTTTTCTAGTGTGTGAGGATGACCAAGATAGTGACCCCCAGGTCCAATGTCCTTAACTGCGTCTAAACCCTCATCAAAGTCATCCCAATTAATGCCCTGAGCCATTCGATATGCCATCGCGCACTGCTCTGCATCGACAATAAACTTTGCCGTGCTACAGTGCATACCAGCCTCATTCCATCCAGCTGAATGCCAAATATAATTTGCACCAGACATCATGACTGCCATTAGTGTTGTTGCACTCTCATAGCCTGCTTGAGCATCAAAAGTCTTTGCGCCTCCTAGTGTGTTTGATGTTCTCCATGGTACTTTATAATATCGTGCCATTTGACCAATCATAAAATTCATCAAACTGATCTCTGGGGTTCCGGCCATCGGAGCTCCTGACTTCATTGATACCGTAGAAAGATAATGGCCATAAATTGCCGGTGTACCCTTTTTAATTATTTGTGTGTATGCAAGAGCCGATAATGCCTCAGCATTAAGCTGGGCGACTGTTGGAGCTACTGATGCAGGGGTATTTGCCCCCCCTAAAACAAATGGAGAGCATAATACCGGTTGGTTTCTTTTGCAAAAAGCTCTCATCGCGCCAAGCATTGTTTCATCCCAAACTAAAGGAGAGTTTCCATTGCAGTTTCCTGTTACAACTGGATGACTGTCGATATAATCAGGACCAAATAGAATATCGCACATTTTTATCACATCCTCTGCATTTTTGGGACTTGTTGTCATTCCCATAAATGTTTTGTCGGAGTATCGCATCGATGAATAGGTGATGCGTAAATGCCGATGACTTATAGGATGATCATAGGGCTCTACTATGTGATGTGCACTCGAATGCATAGACGGAAGCATGTGTGATAGCTTATGAAAATTGGCTAAGTCTTCTAAGGTTGGATTACGCCGTTTGTCTTCCAGGTCTCTTAGGTATGGAGCTCCGGTCATCGGCACGAACATGCTGTAGTTTTTTCCAAAATCAAGATTGTTTTTTGGGTTTCTTGCATGGTACGTGAAAGTCTCTGGTATGGATTTAATAAGGTCTTTTACAAGAAATCTATCTAGAAAAACTGTTTCTCCAACAATCTTTGCTCCAATAGATCTCCAATCTTGAAGAGCAATTTTGTCTCGAAAATGAATGCCAGTATTTTCTAGAATGTCCATAGAAGCGTTATCAATTCGATCGATTTGATCTTGATTTAATGGTTCTGTTAATGGAAGGTTGTGCCGTAATGCGGGTAGCATTGTAAAACTTCTTGTTTGGCTCTTTAACCGTCTAGAGATGCGTCCTTTTCGTATTTTTCCCACGGCTTGCACCGTCATTCGATCTTATCCTGCGATGCTGGGTCGGTAAGATCGATCCATATCGTTTTCACTTCACAATATTGTTCGTGGGCATGAATGCCATTATCCCGTCCACCAAATCCAGATCGTTTATATCCCCCAAAGGGTGTTGTAATATCGCCTTCTCCATAGCTATTAACTGTGACGGTGCCAGCCTTGAGGTCTCTTGCTGCTCTTAAGGCATTTCTCGTGTTCGCACTAAAAATAGATGCGGTTAATCCATATTCTGTTTTATTTGCTAATGAAATTGCCTCTTCATTTGTTTGTACTTCTAGAACACTTAGAATTGGCCCAAATATTTCGTCTTTGGCTTTTTTATCATCTGTTGTTGTTTCGTAAATTGTTGGCCCAACATAGCAGCCATTAATCTCTCCGCCAATTACCGCGCCCTCGCTTAGATAGCTAGAAACTTTTTTGCAATGTTCTTTGTCAATAAGTGCTCCTAGTTGATTTTGTGGGTCGAGAGGATCACCAGTTTTCCAGTCTCTTAATCGATCAACTATTTTTTTGAGTAAATCCGATTTGATATCCTTATGAACAATCAGTCTAGATATAGCGCTGCAGTTTTCACCCATATTCCAAAAAGCTCCATTTACTATATGCTCTGCTACAAGGTCCAGGTTTTCTGCATCATTAAAAACAACGGCTGGGTTTTTGCCACCACATTCCAAAACGGTTTTCTTTAAATTACTTTCCGAGGAGTACTTTAGAAAAAGCCGTCCTGTTTCTGTTGATCCCGTAAAACTAACCATATCAATATCGGTATGGCGCCCAAGTTTCTCGCCAACTATCGGCCCGGCACCTGGTAGCACCTGTAAAACTCCTCGAGGAATTCCTGCTTCAGCTGCGAGCTCTGCAACTTTAAGAGCAGTAAGAGAGGTCTGCTCGGCAGGCTTTACAATGACCGAACATCCAGAAGCAAGAGCTGGACCTATTTTCCACGCAAGCATCAATAATGGAAAATTCCATGGAAGAATTGCTGCAACTACACCTATTGGCTCTCTTATTATCAGAGATAATGCATCATCACCAACGGGAGCAGTTTGGTCATAGATTTTGTCAATTAGCTCAGCATGCCACTTAATAGTATGGATCGTTTCAGGCAAATCGATTTGAACGCAGTCTCGTATTGGTTTCCCACTGTCTAGGCTCTCCATCACGGCCAGTTCTTTTTGATTTCGCGTTAACAACTTGCATAACTTTATTAGTATATCTTTTCGTTCGGAAGGGTGGAGGCGACACCATCGACCTTGATCAAAAGCCTCTCTAGCTTTACTAACTGCAAGGTCTATATCTTCACCACTAGCAGTGGTAATACTTGTTATTTCCATGCCCGTGGACGGATCAATGGTGGTCATCATTTTTCCTGAACCTTTATGATACTTCCCATCAATAAATGGGCTTTGTGGAAAGTCTAATGATGCCCCAAGACTTTTATATTCTTCATGTGTCAACAGCTCACTCATAACTATCTCCCCACTATTCTATCAATTGTAACATTCATTGTATTTACCACTTGTTCGAAAACACGCTTTTCATCTTTATTAAGAGGCTGTAAGGGCTTCCGAGGAGGCCCGGCATCAATCCCTCTTAAATTTAGCCCGTACTTAATGCATTGTACAAACTTTCCTCCCTGCTCTAGAACCCGCATTAGAGGAAGCATGGCTGACATTACAGCTCTTCCTTTAGTGAAATCTCCTTCAATCACACATGTTTTATAAAGAGCTAAATGGGCTTCAGGGGCAAAATTAGAACCAGCACATACCCAGCTTTTTGCACCCCATGCGAAAAATTCTAATGCCTGATCATCCATTCCGCAGCTTAAAGATATGTGAGGATAATCTCGTGCCAACATATGTAATCGGTTTGGATCTCCTGAACTTTCTTTTATTGCACAAAAGTTTTTTGATCGACCTAATCGATCAAGTGTCTCTTCATCCATATTAACGCTCATTCGCCCTGGGTAATTGTATAGAATTACAGGTAAATTTGCTTCTCTATCAATTGCTAAGGCGTGCAATGCAATCTCTCTTCCCGTCGGATAAGCATAAGGTGGTGTAGCAATCATTATAGCATCAGCTCCAGCAATTCTTGCTTGCTTTGCATATTCGATACTGTCTTCTGTACGAATAGCACCGGTTCCAACAATCATAGGTAAACGATCATTAAGTAATTCTTTCACTCTATTCATCAAGAACACACGCTCTTTCATACTCATGGCGTAATATTCACCAGTGGTACCAGCTACGATTATTCCATGAACGCCTTCATTTACTAAAAAGTCAATCGCTGACGCCATGGCATCGGAATTGAGCGTGAAATCACTTTTGAATGGAGCTATTAAAGGCGTGTATATACCCTCAAATTGCATCGTCAAATTTTTTCACAGACCAGCATTTTTTGTTGTCTAGTTTTTTGAATAGAAAAGCAAAAAAAGTTCACGAATATATACCATTTTCTTCTTATTGTGTATTCAGTTATTGAGCGTGTCAATGATAGAAAAGAATAGATGAAAACCTACGCATGCCCCATCTACTCTTCTCCTATTAAGAATTAATAAATAACCGTAAGTTGAAAGATACCCACAATTACATACATCCCGGCAAATACAAATTTTAGTACTGAAACTGGTATGGATTTTATTTCTTGTCCGTAGGCTGTTTTAGCCATTTTGTCATCCATCTCGTCAACTATGAATTTTAAGTTTGTCATGATTCTTATTATTCCAAATGCCCCAAGAAGTGTTGGTACCACCACCGAAGCAGCTACCATGTGTTCTTTACCGGAAATATCTCCAAAAACTATAGCAAGCATGGTTGCAACTTGTGCCATCGTGGTGAGAACCACCACAATTTGGAAATTATAAAAAGCACTAATTTGTAATGAAGCTCGTATATTTTGATCCATGTCAAAATCCCCCTTTGTTGAAATTAATAAAATGATAAACCAATTTCTTTTAGTTCAAAAGAAAAACTTCTTTGTTAATGAAAAGACTTCAAAAGATTTATCATCTCTTTAAAAATCTTATTTCCTAAAGGACTTTGATCACGACATCTAATGAAACCATGAATTAATGATTGGGCCTCTTTGTGAAACACTGGCACGCCGTCATCAATAAGTTTTTTGGCCAGTTTTCTACCCTCTGTAGCTAAGGGATCTAATTCTGCATTTAATATTACAGTTTTTGGCATTCCAGAAAAACTCTTCTCTAAAATTGGAAATGCCAATGGATTTAAATAGTCATCAGGTCCGTTCAGATATGTATCAAAAAACCATAGCATCATTTTTTTTGTAAGAAAAGGTGCTTCTGAATGCTTTAAGTAAGAGTAACTATTAAAATCTTTGTCTACACATGGATAGATTAGAAATTGATATAAGGGGAGAGGGCCACCATTTTTTATAAGAAGGAGATTAGTCGATAGGGCTAGATTTCCGCCTGCGGAGTCGCCTCCTATCGAGAGTCGATTTTTATCAATATTGAAAGTATCAGCATTTTCGAAAACTTCATTAAAGATCTCGTGGCATTGATATAACGCTGTTGGAAACTTATTTTCTGGAGACAAACCATAATCAAGAGAAATTACTTGGCAGTCTCCACCTAAAGCTATGTCGACACATACGCCATCATGAGAGTCAAGATTTCCTATGATCCAACCTCCTCCATGCATGTATATTAAACAAGGAAGTTGTGTATCGTTGCCCTTTTGTCTATAGATCCTGGAATTTACTGTGCCGTTTTTTGTCTTAAATAAATGTTCTCGAACATCCAATGTTGTAGGCCTATTGAGAGTAGTCATAGCTACTTTCCTTTTCATTGACTCTCTAAAGGCTTGAGGAGCGTAATTATATGGCATGTTATTCTTTTTCGGTGCCATTGTTTCAACAAAAATATTTAGCGAGGGGTCCATATTTGGGTAAACCATTTACATCTGTCTTTCTATTGAAATAATTTTAATGACTTCTTCTTATTTAAAAGTTAGCCTTTAAAAATTTGTTTTACAAGTGGTGGCTTTTTATGAGACTTGAAAGGGGAGGCCCGATACAAACCTTTTATATTGGCAACAAAAAAATGCCTGTAGTTGAAAGGGGTGAGGGGGTTTATCTATATGATGAAGAGGGAAAAAAGTACTTTGATGCCTCGTCGGGTCCTATTACCTGCAATATTGGGCATGCAAACCCAAAAGTATTGGAAGCTATTAAAAATCAATCCGGAAAAGTGTGCTTCGCAAGCCATGCATTTTTTGAAAATAGACCTAATAGAGACTTAGCAAAGAGTTTAGTAAATTTAACGGGCAAGAAGTATGATCAAGCATTTTTTGTATCAGGAGGCTCTGAGGCAATCGAGGCATCATTTAAGCTTTCAAGACAATATGCACTTGCTTGTGGAGAAACGAAGAAGCATAAAATAATAGCCCGAGCGCCTAGTTATCACGGTTCAACAATGGGAGCTTTTTCAGTATCTGATGACTCTGAGATGAAGGATAACTTTCAAAGTTTGACAAAAGTATCGATCAAAGTACCGGCTCCCCTTTCTTACAGAGTACCAGATAATTTTGATACATCATCCTATGCTAGATTTTGTTTAGATGAGCTTGAAAGAACTATCGTTGATGAAGATCCGGAAGAAGTATTAGCTTTTATTATGGAGCCCGTTGGGGGACTTTCTACTGGTGCACTGGTGGCACCTGACTTTTACTACACACAAGTTAGAGAAATTTGTGATCGGCATGGGGTGCTCTTGATTTACGATGAGGTAATGAGTGGGGCTGGTCGAACAGGAAAATTTCTTGCTGCCGATCATTGGGAGGGATCCGATCCAGACTTAGTCATCTTAGCAAAAGGCTTATGTGCCGGATATTCACCATTAGGTGCTTTATTGGCTCCCAATAAGATAGTTGAGCCGGTAGTTTCCTCCGGTGGGTTTTTGCATGGACACACTTATGCCTCAAACCCTCTGTCATGCGCAATAGCAAATGCCGTGCTTAATGAGGTTATCGAAAATAATCTTATTGAAAATGCTCGAATTGTTGGAGATTATTTAAAAAAAGGTTTAGAGGGTCTAGCGTCACAACTATCAATTATTGGTGATGTAAGAGGAAAAGGACTGCTTCTCGCAGTGGAGATAGTTCAAGATGTAAGCACTAAATCTATGTTCAATATGGATCAAAGGGCTATTTATCGAATAAGCGAGCTTGGAATAAAAAATGGAATTCTTCTCTATACTCGAAAAACGGCAAAAGGTGAAAATGGGGAGTGGCTAATGATAGCACCTCCGCTCATTTCAACTACAGATCAGTGCAACGATTTTTTATCTAAACTAAATGAAACTCTCAAGGATTTCCAAAATGAGCAAGGGATAATTTAGGCATTATTTCCACTTAAAAGCGATACAAAATATTTTGATTTATATTAGAGACACCTCACGCCCAATATTTGGATCAGTTGCTCAAGGCGGCATAATGTTTTCTAAATAAGCTTTCATATTTAAAGTTAACAACATTTTGCTTAAAATTACCTACCTTAAGACTAGTATCTATTAACCTACTAATACGGGCAACTACATCTTCCGGAGCGTGAACAATATCCTTAAAAGATACCGAAAGGCATCTATCGGGGGCCTTTAATACTAAAGTTTCAAAGACGTGATAATAAACATCCAAATATTTTTTTATTTCGTTTACATCATATGAGTAAAAGTTTTCCTTGTTGTACTCTGAAGTAAATATTTCTGGTGAGATATCCCGAGGATCTCTTTTAACGATTATGACATATGCACCCGGTAACATATCTAGTAGATAATCAGAATAAAATATGCTCCCTGGATTGGTTGAGGTTACTATCTTATAACCCTCATCAAAAAGGATACCTTCACTTTGGGAAAATAGTTTTTGAAATAGCAATTCACTTGCATTTTTCTTGAAATCCTGGTTCACTGGAAGCTCATTATGTTTAATGGTCTCACGCAGTGTTTTAACCTGTGAATTTTCGGCAAGAATATGTTCTAGCAGAGACTTTCCAGATCTTGATGGACCCATTATGAATAGTTTCGCTAATATTTTTTCTGGAAACTTTGGAAGGCTTGGCGTCCAACTTTCTATTCTTTTTAAATTGGCAATATTTTTCTTAGAGTCAACAGTCAAATCATTTTTACTAATTTCTAATTGTAATTTATTAGCTTTACAAAATACCTTAAACGATCGCTCGAAAAGTCCTTGGTGCTTGAACAAGTTTCCTCGAGCGAAGAGGTATTTTATTTGATTCTCAAGTGAACCATCTACAGAAGCCAATACATTTTCACACAAATTTATAGCATCGGACTTTAATTGCCCCACTGGTAGTTTTACTAAATTTCGCATTCCATCAAAAAAGTTTGGTTTCAATAAGAGCGATTGCGTCCACCTTGCTTGAGCTTCTTCTAATCTACCCAATTCTTGTAGTGTGGTGCCCAAATTGTTATGGGCTTCAGCTAATTTAGGTTCCAAAGCTATAGCCTGGTTATAGCTTGCTTCAGCCTCTTCTAAACGCCCTAATTCTTTTAGCATATTGCCCAAGTTACTGTAGGCTTCAGCATAGCCAGGACTTAATTCTATTGCTCGGTTATAGCTTGCTTCAGCCTCCTTCAATTTACCTGCTTCTTGTAGTGTGATGCCTAAGTTGCTGTGGGCTTCAGGAAATTCAGGTTTCAATGCTATCGCTTGTTGATAGCTGGTTTGAGCTTCGTCCAATTTCCCAGAGTGATGAAGTACGATACCCAAGTTGCAGTAGGCTTCAGCATAGTCAGGTTTTAACACTAGTGCTTGGTTATAGCTAGCTTCAGCTTCGTCTAATCTTCCAAGTTCTTTGAGTGTATTACCCAAGTTGTTGTGGGCTTCAGCATCTTGAGGAGATAATTTAACTGCTGTTTTATTTGCATTCATAGCTTCAGACTTTCGACCTGTTGCTTCAAATATTACCCCTAAAACTTTCCACGCAAATTCATGCTTGGGAAAGTCACGAGTGATGTCTGCAGCAAGCTTTTCTGCATCATTCAGTCGTCCGTTCTGATAGTGCTCTAGAAGCCTATAGATAAGTTCATCAGATGGGCTTCCTTTGTCAGAATTATTCATTTGAGGAATTTGTCTTTAACCTTTCCATGATTGCTTCTCTTTGACTATTGGTCATGATTACCCATTCTCGGATCTCATCTTGAGTTCTTCCGCATCCTATACAAACTCCATTCTCCAGTTTGCAGATTTTAATACAGGGGCTTTCGATATTTTCCCACCGAATTCTGTCTCTCTGTCCTCTTCTTACCATAAACTTAATATGAGTATTTTATTGATAGAAGGTCTTAAAGCCCGTGATAGCCTTTTCAAGGCTTTCATCTGAAATATCGCGATGTAAGACCATTCGTATTGATGGGTTTTGGTCACCAATCTTGACGCTATATTTTTCTAAGTGCGATCGAAGTTTTTCGGTTTGCCCGTCTGTAGGTGTAAAAAATACCATGTTTGTTCCGCTATCTACATTCCCTATATTCATTTCTCGAAGCTCATTAGCAAAATACTCGGCTCGTTTATGATCTTCAGCAAGTCTAGATATATTATTGTCTAAAGCGTAATGCCCTGCAGCAGCTACAACACCAACTTGTCTCATTGACCCGCCAAGAATTTTTCTATTTCTTCTTGCTTTTCGGATAAATTTTGATGAACCAACAAGTACCGTACCTAGGGGTGTCCCAAGTCCTTTTGACAAGCATATTGATACACTGTCTGCACAATTTGCCAGCTCCTCTGGTTTGCAGCGCAAGGCAGTTACCGCATTAAAAAAGCGTGCGCCATCAAGATGAATGCTCAGATTGTTTTTTCGTGCCGTTTCAGAAACATCTTGCATCTTTTTTAATGATATTGCTTTCCCACCCACAGTATTTTCTAGGCATAGTAATCTACTAGATGCATGATGGGGGTCATCTTCTTTGATTGCCCCTTCAACCGATGATGGTGAAATGGATCCGTCGTTTTCTGTTTCAACCGGCCATAACGATATTCCAGCTAGCACCGACGCCCCAGATGCCTCGTCCCAGTATACATGGTAATTTTTTCCAACAATTATTTCTTCGCCTCTACCGCAATGAGCCATAACAGCTGATAAATTGCTTTGGGTCCCTGAAGGGAAAAAGACGCCTTCTTCTTTTCCTAAAAGTGATGCAAGTCGCTTTTCTAATAAGTTCACGGTTGGATCTTCACCGTACACGTCGTCACCAACCACAGCCGTCGCCATCGCGGTTCTCATGCCTTCATCGGGAGAGGTAAACGTATCACTTCTGAGATCGCATTCCCATGTTTGATTTCTTATCGCATTATGCTTGTTCAAGTGTAAACCTCTTTATTTGTTTTATGAATCTCGAGGATGATTTATTCCATCAAAGTTTTTTATAACGCCCTTATAATCTGCGATATTGAAATCATCTATGCAAGCAACATTTATACAAATATTACCAGGGTTATTTCTACTTTTGTGGTGGGTATGCGTACCGCATATTATACAAAAAAAATGTGGAGCCTCCGCAGTGTTAAACACATATTCTGTAACTGACTCAAAACCTTCAACCACAGTAATATTTTCTTGAGGTGTACAAAGCATCCCAAACCCTTTATTTTTACTACATATTGAGCAGTTACACCTTACAATATCTGAAAGAGGTTTTTCCAAATTGATTGTCAGTCTTATTGAGCCGCAGTGACATGAAGCGTCTAGCTTTTTAATTTTTCGTTCATTCATTGTTCCAACTATTATTATAAACAGCCATAAAAATTAAACAATGACTCTAGATAAATTTGCTTTTTCAACCAGTAAAATTCCTCATATTATGGGGTTTGCTTTAATTATTTGGTTTTCTCCACCCATTTTCTTGAGCTTCTTTTTCAGAACAAAACCATTTTTCACCCTTTGAAGTTAAGATTTTTGTTTTTAGGTAATTTTTAGAGTTCGGAAGGTGATAAATTTTTTCGCCACGGGATGAAATATTCCCTTTAATTTTACAACCAATCTTTTCAGATTCGTAAATGCGCACTCCTCTCCGCCAATTCCAAGGTTCTACAAATTCGCCTTGCCAAATGCCTACTTTATTTTTTGATGCTAATTTTTCATTGTGAATAAAATCTTTAGAGTATTCTCTATATGCCAAAGCCCAGCCATTTTCTACCAAATTTCTATTAATGTTCTGATCTTCGAGATAGCATACACCTATCGATCTACCATAACGGTCCTTGGACGATATCTTGCAATTCAATGAGTAAAGAGAAACGTCTTTTAATAAATTTTTTAAATATTTAGTTGCTTGTTTGCCGCATGGCCAAGCCTTTCTGTTTACATAACAATATTGATTTGTTTCTGGCGCATCTATTCCGTAGAGGCGAATTTTTTCCTCGTTAAAGACAATTGTATCAGCATCAACAACTTTTATTTGGCCAAAAGCGATAGTGGCAAAAAAAAGATTAGTTAGAATACTAGTTGCGCTGAGAACAAATGAAATATATGCCCAGGATTTTTTTTTCACGATTGTTAATTTTAACCTTTTTAAAAAATACATCACATCGAAATTCGAAATAATGGATACTTTGATTTTTTAGATTTTATTATTCAAAGAATATAATCTACTGTGTTTTTAAGACAAATATGGGACAAAATAATCCATGACGAAGAGCTGCGCTGAAGCAACTATCGAGCTTTTATCAAAGTACGGAGTTACAACTATCTTTGGGATACCCGGGGTACATACTCTAGATTTTTGCAGCGCTTTAACGGATAAAGCTGATGATCCAAATAAAATACAGCATGTTCAGGCTAGAAATGAGCAGGGGGCTGGATTTATGGCAGAAGGTTGGGCAAGAGCTACCGGTAATGTTGGTGTAGCACTTGTTATATCTGGCCCAGGCGTAACTAATGCATCCACTGCATTGGGTCAGTGCTATGCTGACTCTCTACCTCTGCTCTTGATTTCAGCAGAACCTAAAAGTGAAAGCCTAGGCAAGGGGCAGGGTGTTTTACATGAAATAACAGAGCAAAAAAAAGTTACAGAACCTCTTACAGCTTTTTCAGAAACCGTAAAAACGCCTAATGATGTACCAATTTTATTAGAGCGAGCCTTTACTATTTTTAGAAGTAAAAGACCTAGACCTATTCATATATCTATACCAATTGATATTCAGGCGCAATCAGTTAACACCAATTGGGAACCATTCCAGATCCCGTCTTGTCCAAAGGCTAGTGAAGACAATTTATTGAAAGCGATAAGTCTAATAAATGAAAGCAAAAAAATTGTATGTATATTGGGTGGAGGCTCCTGTAATGCTGGAGAGGAAGTTAGCAAATTGGTGGATAATCTTGGAGCCGTAGTGATTACCACAACAGCTGGAAAAGGTGTGATTAATGATAACCATCCACTTGTGATTTCTGGGGGTACGGTTAGGGCTGAGGCTAGAGAATATCTATCAAAAGC
>CACJWR010000019.1 GCA_902596985.1 uncultured Alphaproteobacteria bacterium | reverse complement strand
GGGTAAAGTAATAGAAGCAGCCATTGCTAGAGAAGCAGCAAGAAAGGCCAGAGAACTAACTAGAAAAAAAAATTCGATAGATGTTGCCAACTTACCTGGAAAGCTTGCCGACTGTCAGGAAAAAGATCCGACGAAACGCGAAATTTTTATAGTTGAGGGAGATAGTGCTGGGGGTAGTGCAAAGCAGGGCAGATCTCGAAAGAATCAAGCGGTGCTTCCTCTCAGAGGAAAAATACTGAATGTAGAAAGGGCGAGGCCAGATAAAATGCTATCCAGTCAAGAAATAGGAACTTTGATAACGGCTTTAGGCACTGGCATAGGCAACGATGATTTTGACATTGAAAAATTAAGGTACCATAAAATTATTATAATGACAGATGCTGATGTGGACGGTGCTCATATACGAACTTTGTTGTTAACTTTCTTTTTCCGAAAGATGCCAGAGTTAATCGAAAAAGGACATATTTTTATTGCTGAGCCACCACTATATAAAGTAGCAAAAGGGAAGTCTGAGGTTTATATAAAAGACGATAAGGGCTTAGAGAATTATTTAATGGATGCCGGGGTTCAAGATACTTTTCTTAGGATTACTGATGACTATGTGCTATCCGGAAGAGATCTTTCTGAAGTAGTAATGGACGCTAATAAATGTATTAAATTATTAGAAAAGGCCGGAGACGATAACATAAAACGAATTCTAGAGCAGGCAACACTTACCGGAGTTATCAATAAGATTAAAAGCCTAGGTGAAGACGTTGATGGTCAAAGAACTCTCTGTCAAAGATTAGACGAAATTTCAAAAGAATATGAAAGAGGTTGGAGTAGTAAATTTGAAGGCGGTAATAAATTAGCCTTCTTTCGAACAGTAAGAGGTGTTGAGGAGATTATAGAAGTTGATCTTACGAAAATTCAAAGTTCTTTAATAGAGAGTTTGGAAAATTTCAGTGGCAAGTTCAAGGACATTTTTTCTGGAATACCTATTTTGGTTAAAAAAGAGGCTACTGTAGAGCTAGATGGCCCAACCAGCCTTATCAGTGAGATAATAAGAATGGGGGAAAAGGGCATATCTCTTCAGCGTTATAAAGGATTAGGAGAAATGAATGCTGACCAGCTTTGGGAGACAACACTTGATCCTGAGGCAAGAACTTTGTTACGAGTAAAGGTTGACAGAGATAGAACCACGGAAGCTGACGACTTGTTTACCTGTTTAATGGGCGAAGTGGTAGAACCTAGAAAAAACTTTATTCAAGAGCATGCCTTGAGTGTTAAAAATCTTGATTTTTAAACGCTTTTTTTATCTCTATTTAATAAATATAGTCCAAAAACTATAACCATTACCCCAATCATGTCGCTAAGCGTGAGCGTTTCACCTAAAAGAAAATAAGAAATTCCAATCCCAAAGAACGGAACTAAAAAGTGGAAAGAAGAATACTTCACAGCCCCAATCTCTTTTTGTAGATAAAACCAAATTACAGGACCTATAATTCCTGGAAAGGCTGCTATATACATAAAAGTAAATAGAAACGTCACGTTAAATGAAACGCTCCAAATTTCAAAAAAATAGCTTAAAGGAAGAAGGAAAAGACTACCAGCAAGCATTTGCAGCCCAACTACAATAAGTATATTATTTTTGTTAATTTTTATTTTTGTAATTATCAGTGTTGAAAAAGTGGTCGCGAGTAATCCTAGTATGCAAAGTGTAATTCCCAATAGCTCAATTTCTTTTTCAACTCTCTGTAGCATTATCAAGAGCACTCCAGCTAGGCCAACAACTAATCCAAATAATCCTAAAAAACTTATTTTAGCTTTGAAAAATACCCATGAAAAAAAAGCTACTGTAAGTGGTAGTATGCTTGCAATTATTACAGAAACATTAGCATCTATTTTTGTCAAAGCTAAAAATATAAGGCCCAGGTATAGGCCGTTTTGAATTAAACCGAAAGTCGTGATCCATAAAAGAGATTCTCGATCAAATTTAAGGCTCTGACCAAGGTAAGCCCCTAGCATAATCGAGAATAAGCCAGCTGAAGAAAACCTTAGAAAAAGAAAAAGAAATGGGGGGCAGAATTGAACTGCCATCTTTGCAGAGGGGAAGGCACTAGCCCATATTAGAGCGAAGCCTACCCCAAGCAAGATATGTTTTAACTCCATCTAAATCAATTTTGGACAGATTTTTATTAAGAGTTAATTACGTCTTTCAGAGCTTTTGCAATAGTGACTTTAACTACCCTATCAGCCGGTTTTTTCATTTGCTCGCCTGTAGCAGGATTCCTAACCATTCTTTCAGGTCTAGCTCTACAAAAAAACTTTCCAACACTTGGAACTGTTACTGCACCTCCTGCGGCTACCTCTTTGGTAATAATACCTGATAATGCATCTAACATTCTGTTGGAAGATGCCTTATCGGAACCTGTCGCGTCTGCTAACGCCGATACAAGCTGTGCCTTTGTCATCGGTTTTTGTGTCATAATGTACCCTTAAAGTTATATTTATATCTAAGAATCAAACCATCTTTTTGACCAAAAATCAAATAATATCAAAAAAAAACCCACTCGTTTAAAACGAGTGGGTTTAGGAGGAGAAACTATTTCTAAAGATTACTTAGAAAAATCTGGATAAGCCTCTATTCCTAGCTCAGTCTTATCAAGTCCTTCTACTTCACTCTCTTCACTTACTTTTGCGCCCATCAGCATATCTAAGACCATCCATGCTATATACGAAACGATGAAAGTAAATACGCAGATAGATACCGTACCAAGTAATTGGGTGCCGAAGGAAGCATCCGAATTAGAAAGGACCACTGCGAGAGTTCCCCAAATTCCGGCTATACCGTGTACTGATATGGCGCCTACTACATCGTCTATTTTTAGTCTATCAAGTAAGGGTACTGAGAAAACAATTATTACTCCACCGATAGCGCCTATTATTGTAGCAAGCCCTAACGAAGGCATTAGAGGCTCAGCGGTTATAGATACAAGACCTGCTAACGCGCCGTTTAATACCATGGTCAAGTCGGCTTTTCCATACATAATTTGGGTCAAAATGAGAGCTGCGACTGCACCTCCTGCAGCTGCGGTATTAGTGTTTGCAAATATCCTTGATACATCAGCAACATCACCAATTGTCCCCATGGCTAGTTGTGAGCCGCCATTAAAACCAAACCATCCTAACCAGAGAATGAACATTCCTAGTGTTGCAAGTGGTAAGTTTGAACCAGGCATTGGTATGACGGATCCATCATCTTTATATCTTCCATGTCTGGCACCAATTACCATTGCACCGGCTAAAGCAGCTGCTGCACCAGTTGCGTGCACGACTGTTGATCCAGCGAAATCTGAAAAACCAGCTTCTGAGAGCCAACCGCCACCCCACTGCCATGAAGCGCTTATTGGATAAAAGATCCCTGTTAACACGATAGTAAAGATCAAAAAGGGCCAAAGCTTTACGCGCTCTGCTACGGTACCAGAAACTATTGAGGCTGTAGCGGCACAAAACATTAACTGAAAGAAGAAGTCAGAACCAACTGACGCATATGTTAAGTCGACGCCATCAGCTCCAACACCAGCAGGCTCTAGACCCGTTAGCGAGAAACCTCCCATCCATCCGTCGATAATCCAACCATCGCCAGGATACATTAAGTTAAATCCTACAATGAAATATGCGATTGACGCGAGAGAGAAAAGCGCAACGTTCTTTAAAAGTTGTGTAGATGCATTCTTAGATCTTACCAATCCCGTTTCCAGCATTGCAAAACCAGCTGCCATCCACATCACCAAAAAACCGCCGATTAGGAATAGCAACGTATTAAATATAAAGTACCCAGACTCACTGTAGTCTTGGGCATGTCCATCTGCGAACAATGTTGTCGAAGATAAACCTAGCACAGCAGTGCTCAAAAATAATAATTTAGACATTATTTGCTCTTTCTTTTTAAACATAGGGTTAAATTGCATCATCATTTTTTTCGTCAGTCCTTATCCTCAGGGCAGACTCAATGGGGGAAACAAAAATTTTACCATCGCCTATCTTTCCTGTTTTAGCGACCTCACTAATGGTCTCGACAGTTTTGGCAGCTTCCTTGTCAGTAACCACTATTTCTAATTTTAATTTTGGAACAAAGCTAACGGTATATTCCGCACCTCTGTAAACTTCGGAATGGCCATCTTGCCTTCCGTAACCTTTAACCTCTGAAACCATGAGGCCCTGGATGCCTATATCTTTTAATGCATCACGAACCTCTTCTAGTTTGAAAGGTTTAATAACTGCTATTATAAGTTTCATTAAGTCTCCTTTCGCAATTACAATTTGTTGATGCAACTTGTAGGTGATGATTGAAAAATAGAAACGGCAATTTTTTGTATTGAAGCCGAATTTTTTGAGAAACACAGAAATTTGATTAATAATTGAGCAAAAAAATTAGATTGGTTAACTTTTAGGCAAAAAAAGTACCTTTTTATAATAAGCAGTCTTGGGTTTACAAAGATTTTTTCACGGGGTAAATGTTTTTAAATAAAAAATTAATTAATTCATGAGTACAATTTTAAGAAAAATATTAAAATACTTTCTTTGGGTATCCCTGAATGTAGCTATGATAATTTTCATCATGCTGTTTATAGCGACAGTCAATTATGTAAATAAGCTACCACCAATTGCCACACTTTTAGATGATAGAAAAAGAGGGTCGGTAACACTTCTTGATAGAAATAATGATGTGTTTGCTTGGCGCGGAAACCAATTTGGTGGCATTTTAAAATCGAAAGGTTTGAATCGTGTTCTTCATGACGCAATAATATCCGTGGAGGATAGATCTTTCTACTCTCACTATGGAATTTCAATAAGGGGAATTCTGGGCGCAATAAGAATAAATTTGAGAGAGGGAAGAGGACCCTTTTCCGGTCATGGGGGTTCAACCATTACTCAGCAAGTAGCAAAGATACTTTGCCTCTTACAAGGTGATTCCAATACTCAAAAACATTGCAGGAGATCAACTATTTCTAGAAAATTGCTTGAGATACCTTTTGCGCTAGCCTTAGAGTATGCATACTCTAAAGAAGATATTCTTTCTATTTACATAAACAGAGTATATCTGGGTTCTGGAGCATATGGTTTTGAGGCTGCGTCAGAGAGATATTTTAATAAAAATTCATCTGCGCTTTCAATAGGTGAAGCTGCACTTTTAGCTGGTCTGTTAAAAGCTCCCTCAAGGTATTCCCCGATAAATAACAAAAAACTCTCACAAGCTAGAGCGCTTACCGTATTAAAAATAATGAGAGATCAGAAATTGATTTCGAGTGAAGATTTTGATAAGGCTGCAAAAGCGCTTCCTACAATAGAAAATAATAACATCAATGAGATCGGTTCTTATTACGCTGATTGGATAATGCAAGATGCACCCCGAGAAATAACAAAACAAAGTAAAGAAGACATCATTATTAGAACATACTTTGACCCCAAAATTCAAAAAGAAGTTGATGACACAATATCTTCCTTCTTGGAAACACAAATTATGTCGGATTCGACAGCACAAATTGCCGTCGTTGTTATGTCTGCAGACGGACGTGTTAGAGCAATGAGTGGCGGAAGACCTTCAGAGAAAATACCAGGACAATTCAATAGAGCTTATCAGGCTAAACGACAACCGGGATCAGCTTTTAAACCCTTCGTTTATGGAGCTGCTCTAGACCTTGGTATCTCGCCTAATACAGTGCTTATGGACGAGCCCGTTACGATCGTTTTTGGTAAAAACAATTATAAGGAATATTCTCCTAAAAATTATGATAATAGGTATCTTGGCCCAGTTACTATAGAAGAGGCGTTTTCAAAATCGCTAAATACAGTTGCTGTAAAGGTAGGAGATGAAATTGGTATAAATAGAGTAAAAACTTTAGCTAAAGAGTTAGGAATAGAAACAGCTATACCCAATGAACCTTCAATAGCTTTGGGATCGTCTGAGGTAAATTTAATAGAGCTTACCTCTGCATATGCAGGAATTCTAAATAATGGTATAAGAGTTTACCCTAAGGGATGGAGAGACTTAAGTATCAAGGAAACCAGTGAGGTAATTATCAGGGAAGGTTCTGAACCGGGATTTCGAGTATTTTCCAAACTGGCCGCGCAGACACTCAAATATCTCATGTTTTTGAGTGTAGAAAATGGAACAGGTAAAAATGCATCTGTTTCAGAATGGCAAATAGCTGGCAAAACAGGTACGAGTCAATCTTTCAGAGATGCATGGTTTGTTGGTTTTTCCAATAATTATGTCATTGGTGTATGGATGGGCAATGATGACAATCAACCATTGAAAAATGTAAATGGGGGTGGTTTGCCTGCAAAGATATTTTCCAAGATAATGACAAAAATAAGCCTCCAGCTTGTTTCAAAAAAGGAAATAGCAATGATCTCACCTGATCAGTTTGATACGTTAAGAAATTATGATGAGACAGCAACAAAATTTCAGTTTCAATCTCAAGGTGAAGCAGATGGAAAACCAAAAAACTCTTCCCTTATCGGTGGCTTGATCAGGGCTCTTTTATGGGGTGACTAAGGTCTATTCGTGGGAAATAGCTTGAATAAGGTCATCCATAGACCCCTCAAATTTCTTTAATTTTGATCTGAATTCCTGTCTCTCAGTTGAAAGCATTGATATACCTTCTACTCTTAAGTCAACCAACTTTAAAGATCCACTTCCATCTGATACTTGCCATACGACTTTCAAAGAAGGGTTGCCTGGGACCGCGACTATTGAAGAAACAAGCACACCAGCTTTTGTAAGAGTATCACGACTTTTTGTGATTTCCAGCGTAGTACCTTTAAATTCTGAAAATTGCCTTCCATATTTATGAGAAACATATGTTTTAAATACACTAATAAATCGCTTTCTTTGATCACTATTAGCCTGACGCCAGCTTTTTCCCAGAACCGCTCTCGCTATGATAGGAATATCAACATATTTTTGAAAAAGGTTTTTGAGCTCTATTTTTTGCTCATCAATGGATAGCTCTTTCATCGATGTGGCAACTAAATCATCGTATAGATTTTCAACCAATTGCTGGGATTGAATTATTCTATCTGCATATAAGTTCTGGAAACTGAATAAGTTCAAAAGAAATAGAAAAAAGAATAAAAATGATTTCAGTGAAATGTGCATATGAGTAGCATATATACGAATTGAGTTTATTCTTTCTCTTTAAACTTTACTGGAACCTTTAGGTATGAAACTCCGTTACGTTCTGGTGGAGGCATTTCTCCTGCGCGCATGTTTACTTGTATAGATGGCACAATAAGTCTAGGTGCCCCAAGACGCGAGTCTTTTTCTTCTCTTATTTTTACAAACTCTTCTTCATTTATACCATCTTTTACATGGGGGTTTAACTTTCTCTGTTTTTCCACAGTAGATTTCCACTGATAATTTTTTCGATTATCGGTCAAATAGTCATGACACATCCAAAGATTTGTATTTACAGGGTAACTTAAAATTCGTCTTATTGACTTAAAGAGATCACGAGCATCGCCTCCTGGAAAGTCGCATCTAGCAGTACCGAAATCATGCATAAAAAGTGTATCACCTACAAAAATATTATCCTCAATTTTATAAGAACCACACGCTGGTGTATGACCCGGTGTAAAAATATACTCACAATTTAAATTGCCAATACTAAAATTCTCTCCATCTTCAAAAAGGTGATCAAACTGTGAACCATCTTTTCTAAAACCTCGCTCGGTATTATAAATAACACCGAAAGTATGCTGTACCTTTGTTATATTTTTACCAATGGCAACTGGTACCTCGAACTTCTCCTTAAAGTATGGGGCTGCTGATAAATGGTCAGCATGTACATGTGTCTCGAGGATCCAAGCAGGTTTTAAGTTTTCTTTTTGTATGTATTGTATTACAGAGTCAGCGTGTTTTGTGTCTAAACTACCGTCTGCATGATCATAGTCTAGACAACTATCAATTATCGCAGCACATTTTGTTTCCTTGTCACTTACGACGTAGCAAATGGTATTTGTAGATTGATGGAAAAAAGCTTTAATCTCAGTGTTTGTTTTTTTCATGAAATACCTTTTTGTTTATAAAGATTAAGGAATTATGTATAAATAATTATCATTAGTATACCTAAACATTTGACTTTTTGAAAGGATTGAAAAATGGACATCAATACAACACTTATCGACAAAGGTATAGTATTACCCGACGCACCACCACCGGCTGCTAACTACATACCCTACGTAAAGATTGATAAGCTAGTTTTCGTATCTGGACAAGTGTCTCAAGATGAAAATGGCTTTATTAAAGGAGTTTTAGGTAAAGATCTTAATGTGGAGGAAGGATATGATGCAGCAAGACAATGCGCCATTTCGTTACTGGCGCAACTGAAAAGTGCAGTAAATGGAGACTTAAATAAAGTGACCAAAGTTGTGAAGCTTGGTGGTTTTGTAAATTCTGCACCAGATTTCACTGAGCAACCCAGCGTTATCAATGGAGCGTCTGATCTTTTAGTTGAATTATTCGGTGAAAAAGGAAGGCATGCTCGAACGGCAGTTGGCGCAAATCTACCATTAGGAGTTGCGGTCGAAATTGATGGAATATTTGAAGTAGAATCCTAGCCTTGAGGAACACTCACAGCTTCTTGACTGAAAGGCCTTTTGCGCACCGAGGCTTTCATTCAAAGTCGTTGAAAGTTTCTGAAAAAATTCCTGAAAACTCTCTGGAAGCGTTTCGGCTAGCAATTGAGAAAAACTACTCAATTGAAATGGACATACATTTTACTAAGGATTTTAAAATTATCGTGTTTCATGACTTTTTTCTTGGTCGGCTTACAACAAAAACAGGCTTTGTTTTTAATAAAAACTTAAGTTACATAAAAAAAGCGAAGCTATCTAACAATGAAAAAGTGCCCACGATAGAAGAGGTCTTTGATTTAGTAAACGGCCGTGTGCCTATACTATTAGAGATCAAATACTCCAAGTACATTAAAAAAAACTTGAATATGTTCACAAAAGTTCTCGCAGAGAAACTTGAAAGCTACAAGGGCCCTGTCGCTCTAATGTCTTTCAACTCAGACCTAATAAAGCATATGAGAAAAAGAAATTTGTTTAGAAGATTTCCTTTAGGTCTAACCACAAGTTTTCCAAAAATTGAAAGTATTAGTAGCAAGATTAAAAATAACAAAATTGAAAATGAAATAGTTGCTAATAGATTGCAGTTTATCTCTCAGGACTGGAAAGGGATTAAAAATATTAGAGTTAAAAGGTTAAAAAAATTAAATATTGCAATTTTATCATGGACAATTACTTCAAGGGATATCGAAAAGAGTTTGAAGGGATTAGTAGATAACATCACCTTTGAACATTATGAGCCTGATATAACAGAGTAAAGATTGCAAAGGGAAGATGTTGGATACTGCAATTTGCACAACTATAAAGTCCATATCAAGAGATGAATGGGAAGCATGCCGTTCTAGTAGGGCAGGTGGTGATCCTTTCCTATCATATGATTTTTTTTTTCTTTTGGAAAGTAGCAATTCTGTAGGACCTAAAACCGGATGGATTCCTTTCTACATAATTTTTAAAGAAAAAAATATCGTAATAGGAATAATCGTAAGTTTTTTAAAAAATCATTCCCAAGGAGAGTATGTTTTTGATCATAGTTGGGCCGATGCCTTTGAGAGATCGGGGGGAAATTACTATCCAAAACTACAAGTAGCGGTACCATTTACTCCTGTTTCTGGGGAAAGAATATTAGTACAAAGTGAATACGAAGATAAGGTTGGTGAAATGATTTCATCAGCAAAAAGAATCGTTGAGGAAAATAATCTTTCGTCATTACATGTAACTTTCTGTAATCAAAGTTTCGTTGGTTTTGCCAAAAAAAACAAACTGCTTGTAAGAGAAGGCATCCAATATCATTGGTTTAATAGAGACTATAAATCATTTGATGATTTCTTAGGTTCATTAACATACCGCAAGAGGAAAAATATAACAAAGGAAAGAAAACAGGCAAGGAGCTTTGGTGGTGAGATTAAATCTTTAACTGGAAGTCAACTAACAGACCTTGAGCTGGAGTCATTTTGGCATTTTTATCAAAATACTGGACAGAGAAAATGGGGTTATCCTTACCTTACTAAGAGTTTTTTTATGGGTCTAAAGCAAAACCTAAAAGATAACATTTTACTAGTTATGGCAAAAAAAAATAATAAGTATGTAGCAGGCGCTTTGAATTTCATAGGGTCTGATTGCTTGTATGGAAGATACTGGGGGTGCAATCAGTTTTTTCCTGCAATGCACTTTGAGCTTTGCTATTATAAAGCTATAGATTTCGCTATCGAGCAAGGTTTGAAAAGGGTAGAGGCTGGTGCTCAAGGAGATCATAAGATTGCGAGAGGATACGAAGCGTGTATAACATACTCAAGCCATTGGTTTCCACATAAAGGTTTTATGAACGCTGTGGATGATTTTTTAAAAGAAGAGAAAAAGATTGTTAGCCATAGCAGTAAACAAATACAGTTTATCAGCCCGTTTAAAAAAGGAGAAAAAATAGATGCCAAGAAAACTTAGTAATAAAGAAATAGATGAAAAGTTTGAACATTTGCTTTCAAAAGGATGGAGTCTTTCGGAGGACAAAATCTACATCCAAAAAACCTTTGTTTTTAAGAACTTCAAGGAGGCATTTTCATGGATGTGTCGGATCGCATTTATAGCGGAGGAGATTAACCACCATCCAAACTGGACCAATGTATTTAAAACGGTCGATATATCCCTTTCAACACATGATTCGGGTGGGTTAACAGAACTAGATCTTAATTTTGCGAATAAAGTGGAGATGGAAACTTAAGTTATATCGTTCAAAATAGTTTGTGCTGAAGTTATATCACAAACCCCGCGTTCTTTTTCAAAGTAAAGCCTTTCGATCTTTTTATTTTTTATTAAAGCGGTAAATCTCTGAAGCCTTCTTAATAAACCTGTGCCCTTTACCGTAAATTCAAAGTCTAATGTTTCAGCTAGAATGGATAATGGATCAGTAATAATTTTTATCCCTGCTTTTGCTGCACCAGTTGATTCACCCCAAACCTTTGCAACGTAAACATCATTTACTAAAACGCAAAAAATTTCATCAATTCCCAAGTCTTTAAATTTTTTAGCACTTTTAATGAAGCTAGGTAGGTGCATCATAGAGCAAGTAGGTGAAAATGCACCGGGCATTCCAATAAGTATAATGTTCTTTTTGTCAAAAAGCTCACTCGTTCCAGCTTTCTGGACCTCAAATTTGTCATCCATCCAGTTAAATATAACTTCTGGAAATTCGTCCCCTACAGAGTATTTCATAAAAGGCCTCTATTGAATATACATGTGTACTTAATATATCTTAGGATTTAATACAACGTTAATTGATTTTTTTGAAGAACTTTCTTACAAATTTATGATGATAGAGAAAATAGTAATTATAGGTGGCGGTCAGGCCTCTATATCTTGTGCAAGCCATTTAAGGTTTCTTAGTTTTAAAGGTGATATTTGTATGATATGTGGAGAAAATTATTATCCATATCAAAGACCACCTCTGTCGAAGAAGTTTCTAACCGGACAATTTCTCGAAGAGCGCCTCCTACTGAAAAAAGTTGACTATTATAAAACCAACAACATTCAGGTTTTTCTTTCGAAGAAGGCTACAAGAATAGATAGAGATAGTAAAAAAGTTCATTTACAAAGTGGAGAAAAAATTGATTACACTAAATTAGTTATCGCGACTGGAAGTAAAGCTAAAAAGGCTCCTCTAAGCAATTGTGATAATTACTCAAACGCTTATTATTTACGTAATTTGCATGATGCTAAAAATTTAAAAAACAAGCTACACACTGGAAAAAATATGTTGATAATTGGAGGTGGCTATTTGGGTCTGGAAGTTGCGTCGGTATGTTCGTCATTTGGCATGAACACCACAGTCGTTGAAGGGGCTGACAGAATACTCAAAAGAGTGGCTGGAGAACCAACAGCAGCTTATTTTAGGGATATCTTTTCAATAAAAGGAGTTAAAATTATTGAAGATGATTTTGTAAAAAAAATAAATAATACTGAAAGTGAAGTTTCAAATGTTGAACTAGTTTCTGGAAGACTGATTGATGTGGACACTTTGCTGGTTGCCACTGGTGGATACCCAGAGGTAGATCTTGCAAGAGATGCAAAATTACAGATTGAAAACGGTATAAAAGTTAATGAAAGACTAGAGACAAGTGACCCCTCAATATATGCAGCAGGAGACTGCGCTTCATTTGATCATAATGGAGGTTTTTTGCGGCTTGAATCAGTTGGAAATGCCATCGATCAAGGTCAAACAGTTGCATCAAACATTGCTGGTAAAAAAAAGAACTTCAATGCGAAGCCATGGTTTTGGACCGAGCAGTTTGATCAAAAGTTGCAAATAGCGGGTCTTTGCGACGGCTTTACTGACATAATAGAAAGAAAAGTAAATGATAAAATATCATTTTGGTATTATAAAGATGATATTTTGCTGGCAGTGGACTCTTTTAATGACCCATATAGCTACATGATAGGTAAACGTTTGATCGAAGAAAAAAAATCTCCAAAAAAAGATATTCTACGTGACATAAATTTTGATATTAAAGAAGCTTTAAATCTCAAATGAGGGTTCTCAGTGGAAAACTAAAAGGCTTAAAGATCCTAACAAATGACAAAAAATTTTACGGGTCTGAGAGCTTCATTACGCGACCGACGTCAGATAGGGTTAAAGAAACATTATTCAACATTTTGGAGCACGGTTTCAATATTGATTTTTCAAAGATTTCGTTTTTTGACTGTTTTTCTGGATCGGGCGCTATTGGTATTGAGGTTATATCAAGAGGAGCCTCGATAGTTACTTTTTTAGATAAAGACCGCGCAGCTTGTGAATGCATAACAAAAAATCTTACAAAATTTAAGCTCCATGAGAATGACCATGTAAATTGCTTAGGCGTAATTAATCGTGATTTTTTTGATAGAAATTTATCACCTCGTAATAAGTTTGATGTTGTTTTTTTAGATCCACCATATGAGCTGATAAAAGCTAGTAAAGTTTTTATGAGGTTAAAAGAGTTAAGAGTGACAAAGATTAATTCATTAATTATATATGAATGTAATAAAGAATTAGAAAAAATGGATGGACTTGAGCTCTTAAAAAGCAAAAAAATCGGAAAGACATTTTTGAACTTCTTTAAAGGTTTCAACGAGTGAAGTTAGTTCTTTATTGTTAGAAAAGTAAAAAATGGAAAATTTTGGTTTCAAAAAAGTTAGTAAAAAAGAAAAGCCCAAGTTAGTAAATAAGGTTTTTGATAGTGTTGCTTACAAATATGATCTGATGAACGATCTGATGAGTGCGGGTTTGCATCGATTATGGAAAGATAGTTTTATCGATTGGCTCGCGCCCAGAAAAAATACACATCTTCTTGACGTCGCAGGCGGAACTGGAGATATTGCTTTTCGATTTATTAAGAAAACTAAGAATAAAGCAAGAGTAACAATACTTGATAGAAACGAAAATATGCTCAAGGAGGGAAAAAGAAGATCGAATGTTGGGCAAATAGATACAGGCTTAGAATGGGTGTGTGGAGATGCTATGAAATTACCTTTTGAGAATGAGGTTTTCGATTATTATACAATTTCCTTTGGAATAAGAAATGTCCTGGATTTAAAAAAGTGTTTATCCGAAGCCTTGAGAGTATTAAAGCCTGGAGGAAGAATTATGATTCTCGAATTTAGTAAAGTTGAAAATGAGACATTAAACAAGATTTATGATGCATTCTCATTTAATTTAGTTCCTAGGCTTGGGAAGTTGATAGCTAATGACGCTGAAAGCTATCAATACTTAATAGAGAGTATAAGAAAGTTTCCCTCTCAAGAAAAACTTGCAAATCTAGTTGCTGAAGCTGGCTTCAGACAGGTTAAATACAGGAACTTAACTCAAGGAGTAGTTGCCATGCACAGCGGCTGGAAAATCTGATGAAGTGGTTTCATAACCCCTTTAGATTAGTTAGGGTGGTTGGAACTTTTTTTAGAACCGGCGCTGTTGAACAGGCCTTGAAAATTACCAAAGTTTCAAAGCTGATAAAATTCGGCATTTTATTCATAGGCAAACCTTTAACTGTTTTTGGGATTAAAGGGCCATACAAGAAATCTCCAATTGTTAGAGCGCTTATCGCACTGGGACCTGCATATATTAAGTTTGGGCAATTGCTATCTACGAGGCCCGACATTGTGGGAGCTGACTTGGCTAATGAGCTTAAGGTTCTTCAAGATTCTTTAGATCCTTTCCCAACCACGGAGGCAAAAAAAATCGTAAATGAGGAACTTGGAAGTCCGGTTGAGAGTATTTTTTCTTCGTTTTCAGATTCGGTTGCCGCTGCATCAATTGCTCAGGTTCATAAAGCAACCCTTAAGGAAACAAAGGAATTGGTAGCAGTAAAAATTTTAAGACCTGATGTAGAAAAGGTTTTTCTTAGAGACTTAGCTGCTTTGTTATTTTTAGCAAAATTCATAGAGTTTATTATACCGAGCTTCAGGCGACTTAAGCCCACAGAAGTTATTAACCATTTTGAAAGACTGGTGCGTGAGGAGCTAGATTTAAGAATGGAGATATCTGCTGCAGCTGAATTTGCAGAAAACACAAAAAGTGATCGTAATTTTTATGTTCCTAAAGTCATTTGGTCTCTTTCTGGTAGACGAGTTGTAACAACGGAGTGGGTAGACGGAATGTCGGTTGGGGATATAGAGAGAATAAAGAAGAGTGGAGTAGATATTGAGAGCTTCGCAAAAAGAATTATCAAGACTTTTTTGACACAAGCTCTACGGGATGGTTTTTTTCATGGAGATATGCACCAAGGTAATCTGAAGTGTAGAAGCGATGGTACTCTTATAGTGATGGATTTTGGCATAATGGGAAGAATAGACGAGTATACCAGAAAGACTTATGCGGAAATCCTTATAGGGTTCTTAAGGCGTGATTACTTAAGAGTTGCAGAAGTACATTTTGAGGCTGGGTATGTTCCAGAAAATCAAAATGTGCAAGAATTTTCTCAAGCCCTTAGATCAGTGGGTGAGCCAATATTTGGTATGGAGGCCTCGGACATATCGATGGCTAGACTTCTATCTAGATTATTTGAAGTAACTGAGCAATTTGGAATGGAAACTCGAACTGAGTTATTGCTATTGCAGAGGACAATGGTCGTAGTTGAAGGTGTTTCCAGAAGCTTAGATCCAAATATAAATATGTGGGAAACAGCCCGACCTGTTGTTGAAAAATATATAGCTGCTACTTTAGGACCGAAAGCTATTTTGAGAGATTTTTTGAAGATAGCGCAAGTTCTGCGTAAGTTTGGGCCTCAGCTCCCAAAGCTTTTAGAGGATTTCATTAGACAATATAAAAATGATGATAAAAATTGAATTGGCGAACCCGCTAGGAATCGAACCTAGAACTAATCCTTAGGAGGGATTTGTTATATCCGTTTAACTACGGGTCCTTTTAGAATAAATTATAGTCAATTCACGAATAATGTGAATAACATGTTTTAATTATGTAGGAATGTGGGAAGAAACCAAACTTAAATACTGGAGCGATATTGGTTAAAAGTTTGTGTTTATTTAAGATATGTTTCTTAAAGCTATTTGATACTATGCGTCATTGTCGATTTCGTTTTTTTTACCACAATGAGGGCAGAATATTTTTTTCTTTGGTTGAAAATCATCACTTGACGCAAACGACCACCAAAGTTTGCAAAAATCACAAGTAAAATGCCATATAGTTTCTTTAGTCAATTTCATTGTTACCTCTTTTACTTTATTAACGATTGCATTATTATGTCATATGATCGCAAAATTATTTTTAAAAATGTATACTCTCTTCAATTTTTAGTCACTAAAAACGGTTGAGATATTTTGAAGATTGGTAAGTTTTGGTAAAAAAAAATAAATCAAAAAGAAGTCAGGATTTTAAAGCTGACATGCAATCAATAAAAAAAGAAGATGTAAGGAAGCTGCAAGAAACTTTTAGCCAATTTTTTGGAACGAATTCTGATGAAATGAGGAAACAGTCAACTAGGTTAAAAAGTAAAATTTATTTTTTTGGTTTTGTGGCAATTATTTTTTTTGTTGTAGTATTTTATCTTACGAAAAGTGTGAATTTTGTGGGAATATGAATAGTTCACTTCATTTCTCGTAAAAGTCTCTTTAATTGTTTTTCTTCTAACTCCATTGCCATACATTGCTTGATTTTTTGAAAAACCGAGCCGCTTGTTACAAATGCTCCACCAAAAAACTCAACCATATTGTCTCCATCAAGCATTTTATTTTCCAAGGAATTGAGGCACTGTTTTTCTGTATTAAAAAATCGAGAGCTATCATTGACCGTTTCGGCAATTTTCACCTGAGAATTCTCCATTAGGAACATCACTGAAACTATTATCCAAACTTTCATATACGCTTACCATTTTTACCCATGATTTATTATTAACGAATAAATTTTTGATTATTTAAATTATTGTACATCAATTTACAGGTAAATGACCTTATTGACATGTAAAAATTAACCTCCAATTATAAAAATATGTTTTTAGAGGTTTAATCTAATTGAAAGATTTTAAAGATTTAGGGTTTCACTGCGGCGTAGATGAGGTCGGCAGGGGCGCATGGTGCGGCCCGGTTGTGGCTGCTGCTGTAAGGTTTGATAAAAGGCATAATATTAAAGGGCTGGCTGACTCAAAAACCTTAAGCCCCCGTCAGAGAATTGAACTGTACTTTGAGATATTAGAAACTTTTTCAGTAGGGGTTTCTTTCTCGTCAGCAAAGGTGATTGATAGCTTTAATATTTTGAGCAGTTCTTTATATGTAATGCAAAAGGCCGTTGAGAAAGTTTCTGAGACAAAAGATAGTTTATACTTTGATGGAAATACTTTACCGGAAGCATATCGATCTGCTTCAAGGGCCTACAGCATAATTAAAGGAGATAATAAAATAGCGAGTATAGCGGCGGCTTCCATTGTTGCAAAAGTGTCACGCGACTTTCATATGAAATCATTAAATATACGCTTTCCAGGTTATGGCTGGGAAAGGAATGTGGGATATGGAGTGGAGGAACATAAAGCCGCCATCTATAAGTTGGGTATCAACACTGAGCATAGAAGATCTTTCAAGCCCATATACAACATGTTGTGTTTATGAAAAATAAGTGACTGTTTTTAAATAAAAAATTTGACGCCCTTGATAATTTGACTCAACGTTTACGAAAAAAAAGAGGCAAGTTATGAGTTTAAACATGGAGTACTTGTTCCAGTCTTCTTCTGAAACAGAAATTTTTAATGATGACTGCATCTCGTTGATGGGGAAAATACCTGAAAACTCAGTAGATTTAATTTTTGCAGATCCACCTTATAATTTACAGCTTAACAATGAATTGTTGCGTCCGAACAATTCAAAGGTTGATGGTGTAAAAGAAGATTGGGATAAATTTTCTAGCTTCAATGATTATGATAAATTTACTAAAAAGTGGTTAGGTGAGGCTAGGAGGATCTTAAAAAAGGATGGAGCTATATGGGTAATAGGTTCTTATCATAACATTTTTCGGGTCGGAGCGAGTTTGCAAGACTTGGGATATTGGATATTAAATGACGTATTTTGGAGAAAATCTAATCCTATGCCAAACTTTAGAGGTAGGCGATTTACCAATGCTCATGAAACATTAATATGGGCTGCCAAATCTGACAATTCCAAGTATGTGTTTAATTATGACGCGTTGAAGGAACTGAATGAAGGAACGCAGATGAGATCTGACTGGTTTTTACCAATATGTTCAGGATCAGAGAGACTGAAAGGAAAAGATGGAAAAAAAATCCACCCCACGCAGAAACCAGAGTCACTTTTACATCGTATCATAGTAGCGAGTACGAAGAAGGGTGATTTGATTTTGGATCCGTTTCTGGGAACAGGAACTGCAGGGGTTGTAGCCAAACGCCTGGCGCGAAAATTTATCGGCATTGAAAAGGAGAAGAGTTACTTCAAAGAAGCTCAGAAACGCATTAATAAAGCTCGTCCTTATTCTGAGAAAGATGTAGAAATAACAGAAACAAAAAAAGATCTGGAAAGAGTTCCATTTGGTCAGCTGGTAGAAAGAGGTCTTTTAAAGCCTGGAGATGAGCTGACTTCTGTTAACAAACGATATGTAGCTAGAGTTCGTCCTGATGGCACGTTAATTTCTCATAATGCTAAAGGGTCTATACATAGGGTTGGTGCTATATTAGAGGGATCTCCATCATGCAATGGATGGAATTATTGGCACGTCAAAAAAGGTGGTGAACTAATACCAATAGACTATTTTAGACAGAAAGCCAGAACACAGAATGCGAATGCAAAGTAGCATTAAAGCTTGATCGCTTTAGTGTACACTTTTCGCATTAGTGTTGGTAAAATAGTTAAATCAAAACTTTGTTGTTCAACTGCCAAATATTTAGAACTATCAAACTTTGAGTTTATTTTTTCGCCTAACACAATTTCGAGTTCCAATTTAAAATGGGAAAATTGATGTGTAACTATTTCTTTGGTGAAAGTCCATTTAGCCTTGAAGGGTAAGGTGGGCTTAATTTTTATTACCTCCCATTCAGTTGTGGGGAAACCCATAAGTCCTCCTAATATCCCTTCACTCGGCCTTCGTTCAAGTAAGAAAATGTTTGGATGTACTTTTATGAAAAACACGAAACCCCTTCTTATCAGTTTGTCTTTTTTAACTGCTTTTGCGGGAATATTTTCTACTACATCTAACTCCAAGCTTAAACAGGATGTCGCAATTGGACAATGGGAACAGTTAGGTTTCTTAGGTTTGCAAACTGCATTTGCAAAATCCATTAATGCTTGAGCAAAGTCTCCACTACGAAGTTTGGGAAAAATTTGGGAGGCATATTTTTTAATCTCTTTTTTAGATTGATTTACAGGCTTTTCAATCTTGAAAAGTCTACAAACGACTCGTTCAATATTTGAATCGATTACCACTTCTCTTTCACCAAAGGCAATTGATCTTATAGCTGAAGCGGTATATTCACCTATACCCGGTAATTCCATAAGGGTCTTTTTGTCATTTGGTATTTTTCCATCAAACTTTTTGCTCAGTTCCTTTGCGCATTTCAAAAGATTTCTTCCTCTTGCATAATAACCAAGACCCGCCCAAAAAGTTAAAATATCAGCTTCATCAGCATAGCTAAGCTGTTCTATATTATCCCATTTCTTTATAAATCTATTAAAATAGGGGATAACAGTGTTAACAGTAGTTTGCTGTAACATTATTTCAGATATCCATATTTTATAGGGATCAGGATTTTGCCCTGCCTCTGCGTCTTTAGGATTTACTCTCCACGGTAGTGCTCTACCGTTCTCAGCGTACCATCTCAATAGGATTTTACTTATAATTGCCATTTCAATTTGATATACAATAAAATATAATGGCCGGAAAACTTACGAAAAAATGAATTATCATAACAGAAATTTTAAATCCATTGGAAATTTAGTTGAACCTTTAATAAAAAGACATGGTCAACTAAAGATAATCAGCTATGCCAAGTTACAGGACATATGGGATACAATTGTTGGGGAAGAAATATCAAAAAAAGCTCACCCAATTAAAATGAAAACTATCAAAGGTGGAAAAAAAAATATTCTTTACCTTGGTATGACCGGTCCTTATATGGCGGAGTTATCCTTACAAATACGAGACATTATCGAGAAAATAAACTCTTTTTATTCAAAAGAAGTGATAGTTCGTATAAAATTGCAACGATTACATGATATTAATCATAAAAACGTGGTAGGAATAGATAATTCGCATGACTTTAGTAGTACAAAAAGCATAGAAACCACTGACCCAAAAATTGCTGTCATTCAATTAGAGAATGCGCTAACCAAAATGAAAAATAACCTCAGTAATTCAAGGAAGAAAAATGAGATTATGGAAGACTGAAAAATATTGGATAAGTACATATTCGCTACTTTTATTAATTTTTACGCTGGGATTTGCCTATGCAGCAGACCCAGCAAAAGTTGAAAGCAAGTATATTGAAATGTCGAAAGGAAATGATGACGCACCCGTTGTTTTTGTTGAATATGCTTCATTGACTTGTCCAGCATGTGCGGCATTTCATTCCGATGTGTATCCACAGTTGAATAAAGAGTATATCGAAACTGGAAAAGTAAAATTTATTCATAGAGAAATCTATTTTGATAAAGCTGGGTTATGGGCAGCTTTGACCGCACGCTGCACAAATGGGGTAAATCGCTATTTTGGTATGCTTGATTTACTTTATTCTGAGCAGCCAATTTGGTCTAGATACGAAGCCAGTGATAAAATTGTAGATTCCCTTTTAAAAATTTCTGCGAAATCAGGAATTGAGAAGGCAAAAGCAATTTCATGCTTGGAGGACCAAGAAAAAGCCTTAGATTTGGTGAATGAATTTAAGATTTATGTTGAAAAAGACGCTGTTGAGTCAACCCCGACTTTTATTATAAATGGAAAGAAATATTCAAACCGGTCTTACGATGAATTAAAGAAGATAATTGATAAAAAGTTAGGGAACTAATTTCTTTAATTCTAATAGCAGTTTTTTATTTTTTGACATCTGTAATTCGATATCTATTGGGTATACATTTTTTTTAAAAGTTACGGGTATTTTCACGAAGTCTTTCTTCGTGGTTACAATAAGTGCGTTATTCTTTGTAGCAATATCCAAGATTTTTGTAAGTTGTCTACTAGAATAAAAATGATGGTCGGGAAACGGGTATTCTTTAATAATTTCGAGATTTAGCTTTCGTAGCATTGAAAAGAATTTTTCTGGTCTTCCAATACCACAAAATGCAACAAGCTTTCGCTTCTTTAATTTTGGAATTACGTTAGGCACAAATTTTCCGTCTATTACCTTTTGGTTATAGTTTTGAAAAATAGTTTCTCGTAAATTTTTATTTGATACTGAATTACCTATGGCAACCAAAAAGTCGGCTTCGTCAATTGCTGGTTGAGGCCTTTCTCTTAAGTTCCCTAAAGGAAAAATGTTTTCATTCTCGAGGTTAACATCTGCATCAAATACCAAAATATTTAAATCTTTTGCAATCGAAAAATTTTGATGGCCATCATCTAGAAGCACTAATTCAGCACCCGCCTTGTAGGCCGCTAAAATCCCTTCTTTCTTTTTTTTTGACACCCAAACCTTAGCATGCTGAGAAATTAACAAAGGTTCATCACCGACTTGATAGGCATTATGAGTTCTTGGATCAACAAAAATAATATCTTTAAATGCCCCACCATATCCTCTACTGACTACGTGGGCTTTGATCTTATTTTTTTTAAAGTAATTTGCTAAAAAAATAACTGTAGGGGTCTTACCAGCACCGCCCAAAGTAATGTTTCCAATACATACTATGGGGATTGGCATTTTTTCATATCTTCCGTACTTAATTCTTAAGCGGTGTACAATAATCCAAACTAAAGACAGTAAATACAATATGGGATAAAGACATACTTTTCTTATGTTATTTAAAAAGGGTACCAAGAAATTTAAATTTCCATAATTTTATGTAGACATTGGGTTAGAATAGAACGTTGAAATAAAGAGGGATATTTTCTTAATTTTAGATCTGAAGCAGCGAGGGAGTCGGTTGCCCGGCTTATTTGTTGTAAGGACCATTGATTCACATGTTCTTTTGCTTTTTCAAGATCATGTGCAATAAGAAAAGGATACTCACGACGCACCTCAAGGCTGGTGGGCCCATATAATTTTATTACAGATAACTTGTAGAAATAAGCGGATAAAAAATGCAAAATAGAAATCGGGCTTTTACTGTATGAAAAGAGAGCACTTAGATATTTCTCTAATTCTATAATGTTTCTTTCGGCTAATGCAACTGCCAGGCTTAATTCTTTAACTTCATAGTTAATTGATACTATGCTAAAAAAATCGTCTACCGATAGAGGCTTATTATCATAAAGTTTGAAAAGCATTAACTTTTCAAACTCATTTTCTAAAATATTTTCTGGCGTAAAGTTAGCGAAATCAATAAGCACATCTAATATTTCCTTCCCAGAAAAATTTATTCCTGCATCGGTTAATCTTTTCGCAAAAAAATCTCCATCTATTTTACTATCAGTATAGTTAACGACAGCTATCCGAGTACTAGATGCAAGTAATTTTATAACATCAGATTTTTTTGATAATGCATTCATGGTAACTATAGTTATAGCATCGTCATTTCGCCATTCTGCGTCTATCTCAGTGATAATTTTGGAGTCCTTCTCATTAAGCTCATTCAGCATTATTATTTGACGGCCAGGGAAAAAACTTTTTGTTTTCAGGCTTGTTATTATTTCGTTTCTCTTTTCATTTATTTCTTGATTGAAATATTTGCTTACTCGCATCTCTTCATCTGCATGTTTTCCTGCGAGTGCATCAGAAATTTTTTTTGCGTCTTTTTGTAATAATGAATAGTTTCCACCAAGTAAGACAATTACGGAGCACTTCTCGAATTTTTCAGTAAAACTGCCAATCTTTTGCCTGTAATAAATCAATGAGCGTATTCACTTAAATTACTGATTAAAATCTCTGTGATCATTTTTTCGGCAACTGTATCAGCAAGTCGTTCATAAGTATCTTTTCTAGCTATTTCTGTTGCGAAACCCGTAAAGGTTACTGCGGCGCTATAGTCTGACGTAGCAGAAACTTTATTTTTAAACACTAGTTTTTTTGTCTTTTTATTATACAAACGATATTCAACATCCAAAGTCACTGAATATCTTGTTATCTCATTTTCTTTTGTAATAACTCCATACGAATTTTTAATAGTTGGCTCTATTTGCAAAGCATTTTGCCCACTTTCTGTGAAAGGTGCCTTCTCCTCAAGCGCCTCTTTAATTAAATAAGCCAAAGAGTTTTCTTCTTTTTGTATGTCAATATTTTCAAATATTTCCATTGAATCAGTGTGTTTATATAGAGGTGAAAACCCGCAATTGGTGTTTGCTAAAATAATAAAAACTATCAATATATATTTTGAAATAGCTTGCCCTTCTATATTACGACATTAACAATTCGTTTTGGAACATAGATAAATCTCTTTATATCTGAATTTAGAGTAGCCTTTTTTATTATCTTATGCTTAAGAACCAATTCTTTAAGTGCCTTTTCAGTAAGATCAGGAGAAACAGAAATTTCCGTTTTTCTTTTTCCATTTACTTGAACAGGGAGAACTATTTTCTCTTCCTTACTAATTTCCCACTCTTTGATGTCTGGCCACTTAGCTTCAGCAATAAGCCCCTTTTCCCCCATTGTAACCCAAATTTCTTGAGATAGGTGAGGTGTGAAAGGCTCCATTAGTATAGCAAGTGATTTAATACCATATATTTTTTGCTCAATACTAGTGTCTTTTTTAGCTAAAAAATTGGTTAGCTCATAAATTTTTGCAATTGCCTTATTAAATGAAAAACTTTCAATAAACTTTGACGTGTTGAAAACAAAATCATCGATCCGTCTATCTTCGCATAAAACTTTTTTCTGACTATTTTTTTCAACCTCAACAGCTATCTCTTTGGTCAATCGCCAAACACGATTAAGATGTCTCCAAGCGCCTTCAACTCCTTCTGTTGACCACGATATATCTCTCTCTGGAGGGCTGTCAGACATTACAAACCATCTTGCAGTATCTGCTCCAAATTGATCTATAATATCTACTGGGTCTATAACATTTTTTTTGGACTTCGACATTTTCACCGATGGGCCAATTTTAACCGTTAATCCATTCTTTAGACATTTTGCTACTTTTTTCCCTGAACTGGTGATAGATATTTTTACCTCCTCTGGTGAAAGCCAATTACCGTCTGGATCTTTATAGGTTTCATGGCAAACCATTCCTTGGGTGAACAAAGCTGAAAAGGGCTCTAAAAAATGGTCAGATAGATGCCCAGTTTTATTCATAGCTCGGGCGAAGAATCGGGAGTACAAGAGGTGCAAGATAGCATGCTCAACACCACCAATATATTGATCTACACTCATCCAATATTCTAGCTCATCAGCTTCCGTAGGACGGTTATGTTTAGGGCTGGTAAATCTAATAAAATACCATGAGCTATCTACAAATGTATCCATAGTATCAGTCTCACGTTTAGCCGGGTTGGAGCAAACTGGACAATTTATATTAAGCCACTCAAAGGCGTTTTCTAAAGGATTTCCAGGATTTTCAAAAGAAACATTTTCTGGAAGTTTTACAGGAAGATTTTCTTTTTTTTCTGGAACTACACCACATTTTTCACAATGCAAAACCGGTATTGGACACCCCCAATATCTCTGCCTTGAAATACCCCAGTCTTTAAGTCTGTAGGTTACTTTTTTTTCACCCATATTTTTTTCAGATAACAAAGAAATAACCTTTTCCTTAGCATCCTCGATGGTCATTCCATTTAAAAATTCAGAATTTATTATTTTACCATCTCCGGTATATGCGTCTTCTTTAATGCAAAATTTCGCTTCGTTTTGATCCTGGGGGCATACAACAGGAATTACATTTAAATTATATTTCAGCGCAAATTCTAGGTCTCGTTGATCATGGGCTGGGCAACCAAAAATGGCTCCAGAGCCATAATCCATAAGAACAAAATTGGCTATGTAAAGAGGTAAGCATTCATCTTTAAATGGATGTCTTATTTTTATCCCAGTATCGATGCCCTCTTTCTCTTGCTTCTCTAAACTAGCTTGATCGGTCGATGAAGTATTGCATTCATCAATAAAAATTTGGATTTTTTTGTTATTTTTTGCGAGTTCTCTTGCCATTGGATGGTTTGGAGATATAGCACAGAACGACATTCCGAATATTGTGTCGGGCCGTGTGGTGAATACCTCTAACTTCTCCGTGATATTGGAATTTTCAAGATAGAAAGTTATTGAGGCTCCTTCTGATCTCCCTATCCAATTTTTCTGCATTGTCTTTACTTTTTCTGGCCAGTTTGGTAATTTATTTAAACTTTCCAAAAGCTCTTCTGAGAAGTCTGTAATTCTAAAGAACCACTGCGTTAGCTCTCTCTTTTCAATTTCGGCTCCCGAGCGCCATCCTTTCCCGTTTTCTACCTGCTCGTTAGCTAAAACCGTTTTGTCAACGGGATCCCAATTTACAAGTGACTTTTTTCTGTAGGCCAAATTTTTCTCAAGCATATCGATAAAGAGTTCTTGCTGCTGTTTGTAATAAGTCTCGTCACAAGTTGCAAACTCTCTTGACCAGTCGATTGATAGTCCCATAGGCTTAAGCTGGGATTTCATCTCTTCTATATTTTGATATGTCCACTTACCCGGATGAATATTATTCTCCATTGCAGCATTTTCGGCAGGCATTCCAAAAGCATCCCAGCCCATTGGATGTAAAACATTGAAACCTTTATGCCTTTTATAGCGGGCAATGACGTCCCCCATGGTGTAATTGCGGACATGGCCCATGTGTATTTTCCCTGAGGGATACGGGAACATTTCTAATACATAATATTTTTCTTTCGTTGTATTTTTCTCTGTAATGTAGGTGTTTTCGTTTTCCCACTTTTCTTGCCATTTTTTTTCAGTTTTTTTTGCGTTATATCGTTCCATCTTCTACCTATAGCCTAATAAGATACAGAGTTTTCATTATTTAAATTTCATTTGTGGTTACTATTCAACTACTATTTATAAAAATATAGTCAATTCCTGACCTTTTTTGTTGCAATTTTACATCAAAAAAAAAAAACAAATACTTAAATGGAAAGCTTGCTTGACCTTTTAAACATAAATGCGAACTATAGGTTATATTTGCTTGATTTCTGCTCATCGTTTTGTTGATTAGTAGAAAATCCAAGCAGGTGCACCTAAATGTAAACATTTAAATAGAGGAAAGAACATGAAAAAAGTTCTATTAACGACGACAGCTATTGTTGGGCTGACAGCTCCAGCGTTCGCTGCTGATCCGACCGCCGTGTCTGATCAACCATATTTCCACCACTCACATCCAATGACGTGGTCTGGATCTATGTCCATAAAATTAACGAACCCCTCATCGTCTGCGATTGATACGGCTACAACAAAGGCGACAAAAAGAGATAATCTTTTTTCTACCTTAACTGGTGTGGCAAATGGTGAGGAGGCTTCTGTAGGAGCGATAACTAATGAGGGCTCCCCCGCATCTGCTCACGCAAACGCGTCTACTCAATTGAATACTATGAGAGGTTTGCTTAATGCTCACGCTAGCTACACCTTAGCAGGCGCAGTAACAGCTGCTAACGTATCAGCAGTTGAAGACATTATTGATGACTTCCTAGGAGGCTCACACAGTGAAGCTATGGACGTTCTCGTTGAAGCATTTGAAAACGGAGCAACACCTAATGGTTCAGCAGCAGCCGATCTTGAAGCTGACGTTAAAGCATTTGCAGACGCTCAAGACGGAAATGCGGAATCAGTTGAAACGTCACCACAGCTAAACACTACTGCCTCGCTCGGCGTATCGATGTCAGCAGGTGACGGTTGGACAGCAAGTACAAGCGGATCAATTAACCTTGGTGGTGGATCAGTTTCAGGTGGTACACTCTCTGTAAGTAACGGCACTATGACAATATCTGTTGGTAAAACACAGCACGCTGCAACAGCCGCTGTTTCTACCATGTTTGGTATGGACGTTGCTTTAGATACAAATTCTGCAGATAATCAGCTTCAGGCTACTATGGCTCTCGGCGGTGCTACTCTTCAGGTAGATAACGAGATGGATGGAGATGATCTTGAGACTAGCAGCCAAACCGTTGGTATCAAAGGTTCGTACGGTACAATGAGCTATGGTCTAGGATGGCAAGCTGATGGTGATCTCGGTTTCTCAATAGGAACAAGCCTTGGTGGCGTTGGTCTTACCATTGCGAGAGTAAACGCAGGTACTACTTACTCCATGGGTCTTGCAGCTACTGTAGATCTTGGTGGCGGTATGACGTTGAACGCATCAAACGCGCAAAACTCCGACGGTCTTCAGGATAAGAGCCTGAGCTATGACGCTCTTACTACTGCAGGTGGGCCATACAATGCTACTGCAGGTAATGACTCAATCACCGATGCGTTTGCACTAAAAGCTGTACACAAGAGCATCAGTACAGTAGGTCTTAGTTACGCTGGTGGTGGCACTTCCGTTGGGATTACATACCAGGAAAAAGCTGGAACAAGTGCAGGTGGTGATAACCTAATTGCATCAGGTTCTATGGCAATTTCACCAACTATCACATTAACTGGTAGTTATAACAAAGACAGTGCATTGACTACAATTGGTGCTTCAGGACCGCTAGGTTCAGCTGGAACCATAAGTGCTGTAATGACAAGTGAAGGTTCGTCAACCTTGACAGCGTCTTTCAAGTTCTAAGTGAGCGATAATTGACTTGAAAAGGGCGGGATATTCCCGCCCTTTTTTTTTAAGATGCAAAAAAAAAAGTAAACACCCTTACAAAAGATTTGGTACGAGTAGTTGAGCTTGCCAAATTGGGTGCCTATGAAGAGGCACTGAAAATTTGTAGGAAGATAAAAAAAAATCATTCTAATAACGCAAATTATTATAATATAACCGGGATATTGGCCAGGAGACTGGGACTCCTAGATGAGGCTTTCTTGAATTCGAAGAAAGCTATTCAAATAGATAAAAGGCTGGTCGCCGCGAAGATGAATATCGCAAATATCGAGATGGAAAAAGGCAATATTTATAAAGCTATCGCGCTTTTAGAGGATATCCTTACCGAAAAACCATCTTACCAAGAGGCTGGGGCAAATTTAGCCGTAGCCTACAAAAGCATTGGAGAATTGACCAAATCACTTAATATTTATAAAAATCTAGATTTTTATGGTCCTTGGTCCCACAAAGCTAAATTT
>CACJWR010000018.1 GCA_902596985.1 uncultured Alphaproteobacteria bacterium | reverse complement strand
TTATAAATGGATTAGAGTAAGGTTTACTAACTATGAGAAAACTCCACCATTTAGCACTTTCTCCGTTCTGTCGAAAAGTAAGGCTGGTTCTGGCAGAAAAAAAACTTGAGGTTGAATTAATCGATGAACCCGTTTGGGAAAAAAGATTGGATTTCATAAGATTTAGTCCTTCCGGTAAAGTGCCATTATTAAAAGAAGGAGCTAATGTATTTACGGAAAGCACTCCCATATGTGAGTATTTGGATGAATCTCACCCGATTCCAAAACTTATTCCGGCCGACAAAAAGCTAAGGTTTGAGACGCGCAGGGTAACCTCTTGGTTCGACGATAAATTTTACAATGAAGTTACAAAAAACTTACTTAATGAGAGAGTGTACAAAAAGATTTTTAAAATAGGTCAACCTGATAGTGGTGCAATAAAAGAAGGCCTTAAGAAAATAAAGTTTCATTTTGATTATTTGGAATGGCTTTTGGAAAAAAGAAATTGGGTAGCTGGGGAGAAAATGTCATTAGCTGATTTTTCAGCGGCCGGACATATTTCGGCACTAGATTATGTAGGAGATGTTGACTGGCAGTCTAAGCCAATTATAAAAGAATGGTACGCGAAAATTAAATCGAGGCCTGCTTTTAGAAATGCAGGTTTGCTAACAGACTTAGTTCCTGGCTTTGTGCCGGCAGGTCACTATAGTGACTTAGATTTTTAGTATGGAAATATTGGATTTTAAATCTCAACTTCAGCAGATAGCTTCTGATGCAGGTTTTTCTGCCGTTGGTATAACCGATCCCCTCAAGGTTAACCAAACAACAAAAGAAAAATTTAGGGACTTCATTAAAAATGATTGGAATGCTGGTATGGATTGGTTGGAGAAAAGGATCAACGAACGAATAGCACCGAAAAATTTATGGCCAAGTGTTAAATCAATTTTAGTATTTACAGATGACTATACTCCGGCAGAAGACCCTTTAAAAAAATTGATGGATAAAGAATTATCTAATATCTCAGTTTATGCCACAAAAAGAGATTATCATAAAGTAGTCAAATCTAAACTAAAGATCGTAGCCTCTTGGGTAAAAAAAAAATTAGGCTGTGAGCTAAAAATATTCGTCGATACTGCACCAGTTATGGAAAAACCTTTAGCACAATTATCTGGCTTGGGTTGGCAAGGCAAACATACAAATTTGGTGAGTAGAAATATGGGAAATTGGTTTTTTATCGGTGTAATGTACATAGATAAATCATTACCTGCAGATGAACCAGAGCAAGATAATTGTGGATCTTGTACCAAGTGTTTGGATATTTGTCCCACTAATGCTTTTGAGGGAGCATATAAACTAGATGCTAGAAAATGTATCGCGTATCTCACTATCGAACACAAGGGTGCTATAGATAAAGAACTTAGATCATCAATTGGCAACAGAGTTTTTGGATGCGATGATTGTTTAGCTGTCTGTCCCTGGAATAAATTCGCGCAAATAAGCAGAAACGAGAATTATAGAGAAACTTTTTCTGACTTAGCTTTGGAGAAAGCTCTAACCTTTTCAGATGGTGACTTCAGGAATTATTTTAGTGGAACCGCTATAAAAAGATTAGGATCAGTTAGATTTTTAAGAAATGTAATATATGCGATGGGAAATAGTGGAAAAAAAGAATACATAAAATTGCTGGAGGGGTTTGGAAATCATTCTGTAGATTTTATATCTGAGGCAGCTATTTGGTCTATTTCTGAGTTAAAAAAAAATGAATAAGAAAAATATATTGTTAATTTTTGGCTTTGGTTACACAGCTAAATTTATGTGTCAAAAATTCTCAAAAAAAAATTGGGAGGTGTTTTGTACGACGAGATTTAAGGAAAAGACCAAAGAAATTAAATCACTTAATGCCACGCCGGTTTTTTTCGATGATGAGAAAAAAATTGAGAGTATCCTCAGAAAGAATTCACATATTTTGAGCACGGCTCCACCAGAAAATGGCAAGGATCCAGTTATTGAGAATTATGGGTATTTATTCAAAAAAAATGGCGAAAGAATAAAATGGGCAGGATATCTGTCAACAACTAGTGTTTATGGAGATAAAAAAGGTGGTTGGGTTACAGAGGATACGGTGCTCGAACCCAATCTCGAGAGAAGTATTTCAAGAGTTGCGGCTGAAAAATCATGGCTAAGACTTGGGGAAAATTTTTCCATAAAAACTATGATTTTCAGATTGGCAGGTATATATGGGCCAGGAAGAAGTCTAATTGATCGTTTATTGGCAAATGAAAGGGTTTATATAGTCAATAAACCCGCTCATCTGTTTAACAGAATTCATGTTCACGATATAGTAGGCGCAATCGAGAAGGCTATGAACTCTAAATCGGAAGCTACGATTTTTAACTTGTCTGACGATTTGCCTGCAACGCAATTGGATGTAGCACAATTCGCTGCGAGGTTACTTAAAAAAAAATGCCCACAGACAGTTAGTTTGGAAAGTGATATAGTTAGTGAAATGGCAAGAAGCTTTTATAAAGAAGAAAAAAAAGTATCAAACATTAGGCTCAAAGATGAATTGGGGTATAAGCTAACTTTTCCCTCATTTAAAGAGGGACTCTTTGCGATTCACAATAACTCTAAAGAATTCTAACAGGCGTTCCAATTTCGACTAAATTGAAAAGCTCTTCAATTTGTTCATTATACAGCCCTATGCATCCAGAAGAGCTTTGCCTTCCAATTTTTCTAGTATCGCTTGTTCCATGGATGCGATAGCTTGGCCAACTTAGATAAAGTGCGTGAGATCCCAGAGGATTATCGGGGCCTGGAGGCATAAACTCAGGGAGCTTAGGATCTCTTTTCCTCATTTTTTTTGTAGGTCTCCATTCAGGTCCAATTACTTTTTTTGTAACTTTTGTATACCCGAGTCGCGTCAATTCTTCATTTAGGGGGACGGAGGTCGGAAAGACCTTATACTCTTTTGCATTCTTACTCCAGTAATGTAATGATCGCGTTTTGGTGTCAACGAGTATTGCCCCTTTATTCAAATCCTTAAAATGTTCCTGCCAAGTTTGTATTCTGAATGAGAAAATGTTGTGTTTTGGTTTTCCATCTTTACCAAAGTCTACAGCTGTCTGAGCAATAATAGGGTTGCTTATTACTGCATAAACAAATAATAGTAGCAATGATATTAATATGTTGGAGACTGCTTTAGTCATTTTTACATTAATAGTTGAAATTTGTTTACTATAAAACAACTAATTGTGCATGAATAAAAAATTAACGTAGTATTTAGAACATTAGAACAAAAGACTTGGATATATTAATGAACAATATTATCTTAAAAATACTGCTTTTGGCTATCTTAGTAGGATGTGTTGGTACAAATACAAACGTCTACGATGGTTACTCCAAGTCAGGGGTTATTTCTAGCTTTAACGTGACCGCTCTAAAATCAAGACACCTGGAAATGGTTAACGCCTTAAGACTGGAAAACGGAAGATCCTCACTGCAGTACTCATCCAGTCTTTCAGCGGCATCGAAGACACACGCTTTTGACATAGCCAGACAACAGCGAGCCTGGAACTACGGTTCAGATGCATCTTCAGCGATAGATAGGGCAAGAATTGCAGGTTTTGAGGGCTTAGTGCTTGGTGAAAACGTTTCGGAAACGTATGAGGGTGAGTATGATGTATTGAATGTCTGGTTCAAAAGTAAAATTGGCAGAGAAATTATTCTGGACCCCACTGCGACAGATCTAGGGCTTAGTTGGTATCAGGATAGCACTGGAAAAGTTTGGTGGGTACAGATGATTGGCAAGTCTTAGTCACGAGTCTAGATTTAAGCATAAATGTAGATAATGGTACCAGGTTCAACCAAACCATAAATTTCCTCTATTTCTTTATTTGTTACCGCAATGCAACCCTCAGTCCAGTCAAAAAAATAGTGCAACAGGATATTTTTTTTTCCAAGCCCATGAATAAAAATGTCACTACCAGGATTGAGGCCTCTTTGAAGAGCTCTTTTTTTGTCGGATTGATTGGGGAAGTTTATTCCAAGACTTAAGTAAAATTTACTGTTTGGGTTTTTGTGTGTAATGTGGTATTTGCCCTCTGGGGTTTTACCATCTCCTTCTTTTTCTTTCTGACCCTGAGGACTGAACCCTAAACGAATTCGATAGGCTTTTATTATTTTACTGTTTCTGTAAAGGGCTAGAACTCTCTTTTTTTTCCATACCACCAATAAATTTGGTTTTTTAGCATGACCCCATGAAGGTTTGAAAAAAATAAAAGGAAATAGAATTGAAAACAAGAAAAAGCGTCTTCTGCTAATTTTTTTCATATACTTGCTTTTTCTTTAACAGAATTAGATCTTAACTGGCCACAAGCAGCCATAATGTCCTCTCCACGAGGTTTTCGAATTGGGCTTGGTAATCTGGATTTGATTATAATATCTCTAAACGCTTTAATTCTATCCAAGGAAGAACGCTTATATTGACTTCCAGTCCAATTATTAAACGGTATTAAGTTTATCTTAGAAGGAAGACCTTGTAGTAAACTTACTAACCTATGTGCGTCCTCTTTTGTATCGTTAATTCCATCAAGCATAACGTATTCAAATGTTACTCGTTCCGAATTGCGCAACTTAACGTCATCTCTCAAGGAACCGAGCAATTGTTCCAAATTCCACTTTTTATTTATGGGAACTAAAATATCCCTTGTCTTATTTTCTGTCGCGTGAAGACTTACAGCGATCATACAGCCGATTTCCTCATGAGCCGTCTTTATCTTGGGAACAATACCAGCTGTTGATAAGGTGATTCTCCTTCTTGAAAAATCCAATCCTTTATTGTCCATCAAAATAATACAGGCTTTCTTTACTTCTTCATAATTTAATAAAGGTTCACCCATTCCCATGAAAACAATATTGGTAATTATTTCGAAACAAGAAGAATGAATACTCTTCACCCTCTTCTTCTCCCAAAGCCCTAGATCATCATAAACTGCGATGACTTGACCTACTATCTCTTGACTTGAGAGATTCCTTACCAATTTCTGGGTCCCAGTATGACAGAATGAACAGTTTAACGTACAACCAACTTGTGAAGAAATGCAAAGAGTGCTTCTTTTCTGTTCAGGGATAAATACCGTTTCTATTTTGCTTTGGTCCTCTAAAGAGAATAGATATTTTATCGTACCGTCATCGCTTATTTCTTTTTTTTCAATAGCTGGCCGTGAAATATTAAAAACTTTTTGCAGTTTTGACCGGAGACTTTTATCTATATTTGTCATATTATCAAATGAACTAATCCCATGACAATAGATCCAAGACCAGAGTTGATTTACTCTCATAGATGCTCTTTTTGGTTGAGTTTCAAAGTCTGAAACGAGCGAGAACATTTCGTCTCTGCTGAGCCCTAAGATGTTAGTTTCTTGATAAATCGATTGTAAGGTCAATTTAATTTGCACCGCTTCTCTAATTCCGATAAAGCATCGGAAAAGCCTGTTAACATAAATGTATCTTTCGTTACAGTGTTTCGGTGAGATATAGCGCTCATTACTGCCTTGCTGCCTTTCCTAAGAAAACTGACTAATTCTTTTTGATCAAATTTTTGAGCCCATGCATGGTCCTTATCTGCTTTTGCTTTAGGCGATGGATGAGCAAAAAACACAATCTTGTCCTTATTATCAATTTCTAGCACTGCTTTTGACCCCACCTGTAAAGGATACCCAGCATAAAATGTTCCTTCATATTCGCTCTCTTCATTCAGTGACTTAATTATATACAGCGTTCCTTTTTCTCGATTAACCGATGAGAGCTTTTGATTGTTTCTGAACGCTTCACCTTTTATAGACTGAGAAGCAATGAAGCACATTTTGGGGTCCTCTTTTGAAACGAAAACACTCCAGTCTCTAAAACTTTTTTCTGCTTTCCGCAAGTTATCCTGGCCAAAGGAACTTTTTGTCAAAAACAAAAAACTTAATACGATATATAAAACAATCTTAAAAACCAGCTTATTAGAATAGGATGCCGAGATTTTATTAATATAGATTTTCATTTAGTCTTTCATATTATAAATCTTTATGCGCATACTAATACAAGCAATTATGGATCTAGAAAAGACTTTTTATTTTGTTTTCTATTACAGGTGACTGATGTCTTTAATCTTGCAAAAATCTGAAATAGTAAAAAGTTCTGGATTTTGACAAAAAATTTATTTAGATATGAAAATTATGGCGAAAAGTAGAACTCTATATGACAAAATTTGGGATAACCATTTAATACAATCAGAAAATGATACTTCTCTGATATATATTGATAGGCATTTGGTGCATGAAGTTACTAGCCCCCAGGCTTTTGAGGGTCTAAGAGAAGCGGGAAGGAAAGTTCGTGCTCCTAACAAAACAATTGCGGTCCCAGATCATAATGTGGCTACAACATCTGATAGGTTGACCAACTTTGGCAGTGAAGAAGGTCGTATACAGTTAGAAACTCTGGATAAGAATGCACGAGATTTTGGCATTCATTATTATGCTGTTGATGATATTAGGCAAGGAATAGTACATATAATTGGTCCTGAACAAGGGTGGACTTTGCCAGGTATGACAATTGTTTGTGGGGATAGCCATACAGCAACTCATGGAGCTTTTGGTGCATTAGCACACGGCATAGGAACCTCCGAAGTAGAGCATGTCCTTGCAACGCAGACATTAATTCAGCAGAAGTCAAAAAATATGAAGGTTGAGGTATCTGGAGAATTGGGCAATGGGGTCACAGCAAAGGATATTACGCTTACAATAATTGGAAAAACAGGAACAGCGGGTGGTACTGGACATGTAATCGAATATTGTGGAAATGCTATCGAGAGCCTTTCTATGGAAGGACGAATGACTGTTTGCAATATGGCTATTGAAGGTGGAGCGAGAGCAGGCCTTATAGCGCCTGACCAAAAGACCCTAGATTATGTAAAAGGTAGACCAAATTCACCAAAAGGTAAAAATTGGGATAAAGCTATAAAATTTTGGAAAACGCTTTTTTCTGATCCAGATGCGTATTTTGATAAAGAGATTTTCTTAAAGGCAGAGGACATTGCGCCCGTTGTTACCTGGGGAACAAGTCCCGAGGATGTTCTGCCTATCACAGATTTCGTACCAAGCCCTGATAATTTTCAAGGAAGTAAAGTAGAAGCGGCTAAAAGATCTCTTGAATATATGGGGTTAAGGCCAGGCCAGAAATTGCAAGATATAGAAGTTGATGCCGTTTTTATTGGTTCTTGCACAAACGGACGAATAGAGGATCTGAGAGAGGTAGAAAAGATTGTTAAGGGAAAAAAGGTAAAGAGTGGGATAAGGGCTATGGTCGTACCGGGATCCGGATTAGTGAAAAAACAGGCGGAAGAAGAAGGAATAGCCAATTCACTAAAAGAGGCTGGTTTTGATTGGAGAATGCCAGGTTGTTCAATGTGTCTAGCAATGAATCCTGATCAGTTGTTGCCTGAGGAAAGATGCGCGGCTACGTCTAATAGAAATTTTGAAGGACGACAAGGGCGTGGGGGCCGGACTCATTTAATGAGCCCAGCAATGGCAGCAGCAGCAGCAATCACTGGCCGATTGACTGACGTGAGAGATATTTAGTGAAAGACACTGATGGAAAAGTTTAATATACTTGAGGGCATCGCAGCTCCAATGCCATTAATAAATATCGATACTGATATGTTAATACCAAAACAGTTCCTCAAAACAATTAAAAGGACTGGTCTTGGAGAGAACCTTTTTTTTGAAATGCGTTATGATCAAAATGGGAATGAAATAAAAGATTTTATCTTAAATAAGGATCATTATTCAAAAGCCTCAATTATTGTAGGTGGAGCCAACTTTGGTTGTGGTTCTTCGAGAGAACATGCGCCTTGGGCTTTAAAGGATTTTGGAATTAAGTGCATAATATCAACAAGTTTCGCAGACATTTTTTTTAATAATTGCTTTAAGAACGGCATACTTCCAATCATTGTGTCTGAAGATTTGCATCTAATACTTCTACAGGACGCAGAAATGGAAACGACATCTGTTATGAAAATTGATCTCGAGAATCAGAAGATTGTTCGCAACAATGGAGACCAATTAGACTTTGAGGTTGATGAGTTTAAGAAATATTGCTTATTAAATGGGTTAGATGATATCGGATTAACACTCAAGAGTGCGGACAAAATAATTAGCTTTGAAAAAGAATATTCTGATAAATTTAGCTGGTCATAAAAAGGTATAATTGATGTTTTCTTTGCTTATTCTTCCAGGAGATGGAATTGGTCCAGAGGTGATGACTGAGGTTAAGCGTGTTATTTCTTGGTTCCAGGACAAGCGCAATTTAAAAATAGATATTGAAGAAGGTTTAGTTGGTGGAGCGTCTTACGATAAACATGGTGTTCCTCTTACAGAAGAGATTTTAAACAAAGCACTAGGAGCGGATGCTGTTTTGCTAGGAGCGGTTGGTGGCCCTAATTACGATAATCTGAGTTTCGATTTGAAACCAGAACGAGCGCTATTGAGACTTAGGAAAGAACTTGACTTATTTGCCAATATCCGACCCGCTCAATGTTTTGATGCACTGGCATCTTTCTCTTCGCTCAAGAAAGAAATAGTTTCTGGACTAGATATTGTTATAGTAAGAGAGCTTACATCGGGGATTTATTTCGGAGAACCTCGTGGTATTCATACTGATGGCTCGAATGAGAGAGTTGGTGTAAATACACAAAGATACACTGAATCAGAGATACGCAGGGTTGCAATCAGTGCCTTTGAACTTGCTTTAAAAAGAAATAAAAAATTATGCTCTATGGAAAAAGCCAATGTGATGGAGAGCGGTGTTCTATGGCGAGATGTTGTTAATGAGGTTCATGTTGATTACCAGGATGTAGAGCTCAGCCATATGTATGCTGATAATGGAGCGATGCAGTTGGTAAGAGATCCTAAACAGTTTGATGTGATCGTAACAGATAATCTTTTTGGAGATATATTATCTGACTGTGCTGCGATGCTAACAGGTAGTTTGGGAATGCTGCCCTCCGCGAGTTTGGGAAATAAAAAAAACAATGGTTTGCCTCGAGCTATGTATGAGCCGGTACATGGGTCGGCACCAGATATTTCTGGCCAGGAAAAAGCTAATCCCATAGCGTGTATTTTAAGCTTTTCAATGGCTTTGAGGTATTCTTTTTCAGACGCACAGAATGCCAATCTTCTTGAGCAATCTATAGAAAAGGTTCTTGCGAAAGGGTATAGAACACCTGATCTCATGATGGGTGACCAAGGACGTCTGTGTTCAACTAGTGAAATGACCGACAAAATACTAGAAGAGTTAGACGCAGGCTAGTAGCTATCTGCCCATCCAACCACCGTCTACATTTAATAGTTCTCCATTTACATAGTCTGATGCATCGGAAGCTAAGTAAACAGCAGCTCCTGCCATATCGTCTATTGTACCCCATCTTTTCATAGGTATCCTCGCCATTAGGTCAGCTGACCTATTTTTATCTTGACGAAGAGCGGTAGTAATATCAGTGACAACGTAACCTGGAGCGATGGAATTAACATTTATTCCCTTATCAGCCAGTTCATTTGATAGAGCTTTTGTAAGTTGCGCAATTCCACCTTTAGAAGCTGTATAGCTAGGAACAAATAAACCACCCTGATGAGATAAGATTGATGCTGTAAAAATAATTTTACCCCAGCCTCTTTCAATCATTTTTGAACTAAGTTCTCTCGCAAGAACAAACTGAGACGATAAATTGATTTCTAGTATTCTATCCCAATGGGCATCATTATGTTCATTCAGCTCAGTTCTAATTAAAGAACCTGCATTACTTACCAGAATATTTGGCTCTAAATTATTTTCACCAAGTTCCTGTAAAAAATTATGTGTATTCTGTCTTTGAGAAAAGTCACATCTAAAGCAATGAAATCTTCTACCGATCGACTCAACATATTTTTCTATCTCACTACCTATATCTAATGTAGAACTGACACCAATTATATCAGCTCCTGCTTCTGCTAGGCCCTTGGCAATACCAAACCCTATTCCTTTACTGCACCCTGTGACTAAAGCCGTCTTCCCATCAAGCTTAAATTTTTCCATTATCGACATAAGTCTGCTCTCCTAAATTCTGGCAATAGTCTAAATATTCCTTGAGCCTATTTTCACCATTTATTATGTTAGTACAAAAATCTCTAATATTCCCAACTCTTTCTGAAAACTCTTCTAGTCCAGCATTCAACCAACTTTCATCAACTCTCAAAAGTTGTTTAACACCAATTTTTTTTACTTCACCTCTAACCTTCTGGGTAGGTTCATATGATTTATTTGATAATAAGTAATCATCCATAATTATTTTGTTTTTTACACCGAAGAGCGATAAAATTAAGGCTGACGCAAACCCAGTTCGATCCTTCCCCGCTGTACAGTGAAACATTATAGTAGAGCCTGGGTTATCAAATAATATTTTAAAAAACTCTTCAAAAGTTTGAATGTTGTCAATTGTATATTTCCTATATGCATTTTGGAAAATTTTGTTTATTTCTGTCGTTTTTGATTTCTCGATTTTATTTAAACTCCTTAACAAATCCGTTACTTTTGGTTCAATTGGTAGGTGCACTCTTTTGCTTAAAAATTCTTTTGGAATCCTAGTTGGGTTATTTTTTTCTTCCTGAACGCCTCTGAAATCTATGATAAGAGGTTTTTTAAGCCCCAAAATTTGATTTTTAACACTGTCATTCCACTCCGTTGGAGCCGCACATCTTAAAAATAAACTCTTTTTTATAGTTTTGTTTTCAGATGTTTTCTTTCCTCCTATATCCCTTAAATTATTGATTCCTATACCATTTGAATTATTTTCAGACATTTTTTTACCACGAAAAAGATTTTAAAATTTTGAACTGTAATCAGCCGCTTTATAAAAAATTATTATGTAGGAATCACGAGTGTAATTGCAACCAATACTGTAAGACTACACCTAGGTAATGCAAAAATGACAATTATATAATATGTACTAAGCAACCAATGAATTTGACAAAATGGGTAATATGGAATAGCTCGGAGCTCTTACGAGAAGGGCTGCTAAAGTAGATGCGTTAAATTCTAAAGGCATCTCAATACCACCTTATAATTCAAGTATCAACAGGCCTATCAAAAGAAAACCTTTTAAGGTTCATTTTGAAAATAGTGGCCAATACAAGGTCCTATCAATTCCGAAATGTTGCTAGCCGTTAGGCCTGCACCATTATTTAATCGCAGGAAGTTTTTTGCGCACTGCGTCTGTAAATACACTGCACTTCTATAAGGTGTATTTGACCCAGAAGCCCATAGACCTGCAATAATTCCTGCTAGAACGTCTCCCATGCCGGCTGTTCCAAGCCAACCATTAGAATACAAATTAAGCCATATCTTGCTGTCTTCTGAAATAAGAGTTCCAGGACCCTTTAGTATCCAATCCCCACCATAGTGCTTCTTAAGCTTAGTAATGTTGGACCATTTATCTGAGAAGTCGTCTTTTAGAAGCTTTTGCATCTCACCAATGTGAGGAGTACCCACCCAGGCTGCTGCTCTCTTCTTTGGTTTCTTTCTGGATAACCAATCCAAGCCATCAGCGTCTAGAACAATATTAAATTTACTATTCCATAAAAACTCAATTTCTTTATCAAAATTTCTACCTAAACCAGGTCCAATAATGGCGGTACTCATGTTTTTGTCTATCGCAGCTTTAATGCTATCGATAGTCGGATCTATATGAATAAGCTCAGGTGGTCTTTGCAATTTGTCTGTGTTTGATGCCCAAAATATTTTGCCACCACCAGAACGCAAGGCGGATATACCAGCTAGAATTCCAGCCCCCTCCATTGATTTTGAACCGCCGAGGCAAAGTATTGAACCTCTTTCCCCTTTATGCGCCGATCGAGATAAGTCGGATATATGGATGTTTTCTTTACTAATAGCCTTCATGTCAGGCTTGTAGCCCAACTTACTCATTCCCAAGTTATCGAAATAAATAACCCCCGTGTAATCACAAGCTTTATCGATAAAAAGCCCTGGCTTCAATGTAAGAAATGTAATAGTTGCTGTTGCTTTAACGGCACTATTAAAAATTCTTCCCTTGGAGCCATCAAGGCCGCTAGGCAAATCTAAAGATAAGATTTTTTTTGATCGTGAACATTGAAGATAATTTATGGCTCTTAGATAATTGCCTTGTAAATCTCTATTTAAACCGATCCCAAAGACCCCATCAACATACCAGTCAGAACTTGGTATTTTGTTTATATTAAATCTTTCAACCATGATCCCTAGATCAATACATAATTTGTAGGCTTGACTTTCAGGACGACTTTTATACTCCAGGTCAATTACGTGTGTCTTGATATTTTCTATTTTTAAAAGAGCTGCTAAGCAGAGCCCATCTTCACCATTATTTCCCTTGCCTACGAAAATTGTTATTGATTTAGCTTCTCTGCTTACTAAAAATTTTTTTGCAGATGTAGCTGCTTTTAGCATTAACAGGAAGGGTGTTTCTCTATTTTTAGTAATTCTTTTATCGATCAGTTTTGATTTTGCTGATCCGAATAAGTCAAGAGAAACGTCAGTAGTCTCTAATTCATATTGCATTATCTATTTATATAGTTCAATAAAGTGTTAACAAATAAATTTTTGTAACTAATGAAAAGATTAACAATAAAAACAGATAGAGGTGATTTTTCCGTGTGCTTCTGGAAAGGTCCAGCAAATGCCCCAATACTGCATTGGGCGCATGCTAATGGCTTTAATGGCCAAACATATAATAGACTCCTACGTAAATTAACAAGAGATTTCAATGTATATGCTTGGGACGCGCCAGGGTATGGCATGACTGAAAAAGGGGCTTTTTATAATAAGGTGAACCCTGTTTTAGGAAATTCCTATGATTTGGAAGCTTTGATAATGGAATTAAACAAAAAACATAAGCGTAAAATTCTTTTAGGTGGGCATTCAATAGGAGGGTCATTAAGTCTTATGGTTAGTAAATATATTGAGGAGAAAATATCTGGATTAATATTAGCGGATCCTGTGGTAATAAATTACCATTATCAATATTTAACTAAGTATCTTGGTCCTTTTGGATATGACTCTAGTACATTAAAACTTACAAAGCAGGCTCTGAAGAAGAGAGACAGGTGGGATAGTTTCGAGACAGTATTAAACTCTTATACCGGCAGAGGGATTTTCAGTACTTGGGAAGAGGGTTTTTTGGAAGATTATCTGTTGGGTGGAACAAGAAGCGATAAGGAAGGCGTCTATTTGACATGTCATCCAGAAATAGAGGCAGCAAGTTTTAAAAATACGGAAATCGTAGCAACTCCAAAGATAATAAAAGAAACCAGTGTGCCCATTGTTCTTTTGGTTTCAGAAATTGGAAGTACGACGGCCTCACTATCGTCATTCAAGCGACTTTATAATTTAAAAAAATTGGAGATAATTGAAGGAGGAACACACTTTTTTCCAATGGAGCAACCCGATAAACTTATTTCCCTTATTAAAGACTTTAAATCTTATGCTTAGGGATTATACTTAAATCAGAATGGAAAGGTGGGATATAAAATGAACGATCTACAAGTCGCTGACCAAGACCAATATCAATCAAATTACTTTAATATTCAATTGCTTGGCCATGTTGCTCACGTAAAGCTTAACAGGCCTGAGAAAAGAAATGCTATGAACTGGGATTTTTGGAGAGATCTACCAAGGATAATTGGAGACATTGATAGAAATTCCAGTGCGAGATGTATTGTTCTATCGTCAACTGGCCCCATATTTTCAGCCGGATTGGATTTAAGCCTTTTTGGTCAAGACGTTTTTTCAAGCTCTACTACAAATAAAAAGAATGAAAAAGAGCTGCAAACGCCTCAAAACTTCATGAACTTTCTGTCTTTCTTACAAGACTCTATTTCATCATTACAAAAAGCTAGAATTCCCGTTATTTGTGCAATACAGGGTGGCTGTATAGGCGGAGGTGTGGATCTAATCTGTGCCGCAGATATACGATTAGCAACGAACGATGCTTTTTTTTCAATAAGAGAGACAAAAATTGGAATGGTAGCAGATGTGGGCACATTCCCTAGAATTGTAAAATTACTCCCTGAAGGTATTGTTAAGGAATTAGCGTTTACAGGAAGAAATTTTTCTGCTCAAGAGGCTAAAGATTATGGTTTTGTAAACAGATTATATGACAGTCATGAAGCTCTTATCGAAGGCGCATTAGAGATTGCTAAAGAAATAGCTTCTAATTCTCCGGCTGCAGTTTTTGGTTGTAAGAAAGTTATTGACTTTGCGCGTGACCATACCATTGATGAAGGATTGGATTGGATTAATATGTGGAATGCATCGATGCTGAGTCAATCTGAGTTGATGGAAGGATTTCGATCATATAAAGATAAGACCGAAGGCAATTTTGCCGAATTACCAAAGCTCAAAGATCACTTTTCAAAAAATTAAAAAGGAAAAGTATGGGATATAACATTGCTGTTTGCGGTGCCACTGGTAACGTAGGAAGAGAAATGCTTAATATTTTGGCTGAGCGCCTGTTCCCGGTGGATGAGCTGACTGCTTTAGCCAGTAGAAGATCTTTGGGGACCGAATGTTCATTTGGAGATAAAGTTCTAAAGACTAAAGATTTAGATACTTTTGATTTTAAAGGAATTGATATCGCCCTTTTTGCAGTTGGCTCAGAAGCAACAAAAAAATATGTTAAAAAAGCGACTGAAAGTGGCTGTATAGTGATAGACAATTCATCTCTTTTTCGTTACCACCCAGATGTCCCCCTAATAGTCCCTGAGGTTAATCCTGAGGAGATACAAAATTTCGATAAAAGGAATATTATTTCGAATCCTAACTGTTCAACCGCCCAATTGGTTGTAGCGTTAAAACCATTACACGATAGAGCACAAATAAAAAGAGTCGTGGTAACAACTTTTCAATCAGTTTCAGGCTCAGGTAAGGAAGCAATGGACGAGCTGTGGGCTCAAACAAAAGGTTTATACGTGCCGGGTCAGGAAGTAGATCCAAAAGCTTATCCCAAACAAATCGCTTTTAATGTAATTCCTCAAATAGATGTGTTTCTTGATGACGGGCAGACAAAAGAGGAGTGGAAAATGGTTGCTGAAACAAAGAAGATTTTAGATAAGAAGATAAAATTGACAGCAACATGTGTCAGGGTGCCGGTATTTGTGGGCCACTCCGAGGCAGTAAATATAGAATTTGAAGATTTTTTAGATGAAGAAGAAGCCAGAGAAATTTTGAGACAATCTCCAGGAATAATTGTCGTAGATAAAAGAGAAGAAGGAGGTTACACAACGCCAATAGAGTGTGCAGGCGATTATGCGACTTTTATTAGTCGAATAAGACAAGATTCTACAACGGAGAATGGTCTGAATTTATGGTGTGTATCTGATAACCTTAGAAAAGGCGCTGCTCTAAATGCAGTACAAATCGCCGAGTTATTAGGAAATAAAGTTCTAAAAAAATAATAATGATTGGTTCTCTAAATTCTTCAGTCAAAGCTTAAAATTGCCTACTTACAATAAAGTTAGCGATTTGACAAAGATTTCTTGATCGATCTTTAAAACCTGAAATAGCTTCACAAGCTTCAGATACCAACTCTAAGGCTTTCTTTTTTGAATTATCAAGACCTAGTTTTGAAACAAAAGTGGCCTTATTTTTATCCATATCTTTACCTACATTTTTTCCTAACGTTTTGGAAGAACTAGTAACATCCAAGATGTCGTCAATAATTTGAAAAGCTAAACCTATTTTAGCGGCGTATGAGGAGAAGGGCTCAGTGTTTTCTTCCGCTATAATCGGTCCAACTTCGCAGGACCAGGATATCAACTTCCCAGTTTTATATTCTTGTATCTTCGAAATATCATTTATTTTAAGCTCCTTTTGGGAAGTCTCGGCGTCTATATCTAATGCTTGACCTAATACCATACCAGAAGCCCCAGAATTTATGGCCAAACTCAAAATCAATTTATTTTTTACTTTATCAGTTACTTTGAATTTATGTCCACTCAGTGCTTCAAAACCCAGACTTTGTAGTGCATCTCCAACTAAAATGGCAGTTGCCTCATTCCATTTCTTATGGATAGTTAGTTGACCCCTTCTCAAATCATCATCGTCCATAGATGGAAGATCATCATGCACAAGAGAGTACGTATGAATGCATTCAATTGCAATAGCACAGAATATAGCTACTTCATTTGAAATATTGAAAACCTTTGACGTTTCCATACACAGCAACGGCCTTAATCTTTTTCCTTGCCCCAAAATCGAATACTCAATTGGTTTTTTTAATATTCCAAGATTCTTTGTTTTTAAAAATTTTTTTAAATGTTGATTAAAATAAAGAGCATTATTTTCGAGCATTTTTTTGAAGTAAGTCTCGTCGAACTCACTATAGGGATTATTCATTATCGTCTGCTCTTAAGTCTTCCGTTATAAACTTCTCTTTGTCAGATACTTTTAAAATTTTTAATTCTGCTGTCTTCAAAAGTTTTTCGCAATGGCTTTTCAGTTTAATCCCTATTTCGTAGTAAGAAATTGATTCTTCTAAGCTTAAATTACCATCGTCTAGATGAGTAACCAACTCTTCTAATTTCTTTAGCCCCTCTTCAAATTTAAGGCCTTTTATCTCGTCTTCTGTAAGCATAATAAATCTGATTATATTTTTATAATGATCTATAGTATAGTCTTTTAGATCAATAGCCAGTTCATTTTTATAAATAGATTTTTGCCAGAACTTCCAGAAATAGAAACAGTTAAATTAGGTATAGAAAAGACAGTTTTAGGTAGTGCCATCATCTCAACTAAAATATTTAGACGAGACCTAAGGTTCCCAATCGAAGAGAACTTTGAAAAATTGATCCTGAAAAAACGAGTTCTGGGAGTTGGTAGGCGATCAAAATATCTTCTTTTTTTTCTATGTAATAAAACAACAATAATTCTACATCTGGGGATGTCGGGAAGGATAAACTTAAGTAAAGAAAATAAAAATGAATATAAACCAAAGAAACACGATCATCTGATAATATCATTCGATAATCAATTCCTGCTAATATATAATGATCCTCGAAGGTTTGGTTTTATTGAAATTATAGAAGGTGACTGTGCAGATTATAAAAGGTTCAAATATATAGGAATAGAACCTCTTTCCAAAAAATTTGATGAACAACATCTGTGGTCCAAAATCAAAAACTCTTCAAGATCTTTAAAAAATATTTTAATGGATCAGAAAGTTGTCGCTGGCTTGGGAAACATATATGTGAGTGAGGCTTTGTGGGATTGTCGAATCAAACCGACTAGGATTGGCAAAAAAATGTCCCTAATTGAATGTGAAAGACTAGTTGCATCAATTAAGAAGGTTCTTAATAAGGCGATTAAATTTGGAGGTACTACTTTAAAAGATTTCCGACAGGTTGGTGGAGAGGTAGGATATTTTCAAAACAAACTGCAGGTTTATGGGAAAGAGGGTCAAGCATGTTTTCGGGGTAAATGTAAGGGTGCTGTTGGGAAAATTATAATTAGTGGGAGGAGTACATTTTATTGTGCAACCTGTCAGAAGTAATTCATTATTTTCTTGATAAATCTTGATAAGAAAATTAAAAGTTTGTGCAGATCAATTTTTTGGAGAATCGAATGGCTTACGAGACGCTCATCATAGAGCATGAAGAACCTATTTTAATTATAAAACTCAATAGGCCAAATGCATTGAACGCTCTGAACAGTAAGCTGTTGGAGGAACTAAATAGCGCTCTAACAGATGCAGACAATAATGATTCTGTTAGAACTATTATTTTAACTGGTTCTGAAAAGGCTTTCGCTGCTGGTGCGGACATCAAGGAGATGATATCAAAGTCTTTTGTAGATATGTTTTACAAAAACTTTTTTTCTAATGATTTAGATAGAATTCAAGCAACTAGAAAACCAATTATAGCTGCTGTAGCTGGATACGCGCTAGGAGGAGGATGTGAGCTTGCAATGAGGTGCGACTTTATCTTAGCTGCAGACAGTGCAAAATTTGGACAACCTGAAATAAATTTAGGTGTTATGGCGGGCTTTGGAGGAACGCAACTGCTATCGAAATTTGTTGGAAAATCTAAGGCAATGGAGATGCACCTAACTGGTAGAAATATGGATGCTGAAGAGGCTGAAAGGTCTGGTCTAGTCAGTAGAGTTGTTCCTGCTGAGGATCTTTTAAAGGAAGCTAAGGCTGTTGCTTATAAAATCGCAGAAAAGTCTATGTTGTCGACCATGGGAATTAAGGAATCAATAAATCGTTCATTCGAAATTGGAATGTCAGAGGGTTTATTGTTTGAAAGGCGAATATTCAATGCTCTTTTCTCAACTGAAGATAAAAAAGAAGGTATGTCCGCTTTTATAGAAAAAAGAACTCCCAAGTTCGAAGACAAATAGCAGTTCGCTTATTGACATTTATAACCGCATTGTGTAATCCATTGCGTAAGGAGTACAATAAAGATGCCAAATAAAGCTTCAGCTAAAAAAAGACTAAGACAAACGGTTAAAAAAACTACCGAAAACAAGAATAGAAAAACTAGGATTAAAACGTTTGTCAAGAAAGTTGAGCAAGCTATAGTGAAGGGTGATCAAGCCGCTGCTAATGAAGTTCTTAAGACAGCGCAGTCAGAAATCATGAGAGGCGTTTCAAAAGGTGTTTTTCATAAGAATTCTGCAAGTAGAAAGATATCAAGATTAAATTCAAAAGTAAAAGGTTTAAAAAAAGCAAGCTAGCGCCAGCATGGTTTTTAATTTGTTGCTATAAACCTATGACAAGGTTACCGTATCACTAAGACACCGTTTTTTTTAAAATGGATTTATAAAAACGATCCTTTAAACAGGTTTGAATTTGGTTGAGAATATAAATTCAAAAGAAGCTTTTGAACTTCTAAAAGAAGATAAAAACGCTGTATTGATTGATGTAAGAACCAACAAAGAGCATTTGGAAGTTGGAATACCTGACTTAAGAGAGATCGGTAAAGATACCTTTAAAATAGAATGGAGAAACTCGATCTTACCGGGGTCACGGAAGCGCTTTTTAAATGATTTTAACAATAATTTAAGCCATCATGACGAAGGAAAGTATCTTTTTATATGTAGATCTGGAATTAGATCAAATTTCGCTGCATTAACTGTGGAAGAATCGTTTAAATCCGGTAATTATAATGGTATGTGTTTTAACATTGAAGATGGATTCGAGGGATTTGAACAGCCTTCAGTCTATCCACATAACCCAACCGGATGGAAGCATTTGGGCTTGCCCTGGAGTAGAGTTGATTAATGAACAAAGATGAGTGGTCAAAGGTTAAAGAGTTTGTAAAGAGCAATATAGGTGAAAGTGCTCACGCAAACTGGATACAACCCATTGAGCTAAAGGAGATTAACGGTTCTGTTGCAAAGTTTAAAGTGCCAACAAGATTCATTGGTACTTGGGTTCATAGGAACTACGGAGATCACATTATCCAAGGATTTAAGAATCAAAAACTCAGGATCGATAGACTTGAGTTTGTTGCATCGTCAGATAAAACAGCAGGAAAAAAAAATGTTTCGGAAAAAAAAGCACTGAAAAGAACTGACCAAAATTCTCAAGAATCTCAGCTTGATCTGCCCAGTTCACCACTTGATGCCAGGTTTACCTTCGATAAATTTGTGGTCGGAAAACCAAATGAGTTGGCACATGCGGCTGCAAAAAGAGTTTCAGATGGGGGAAAGGTAACTTTCAATCCTTTATTTTTGTATGGAGGTGTCGGTTTAGGAAAAACGCATTTAATGCACGCCATTGCTTGGTCTACCAAAGAAAAAAATAAAAGAGCGCGAATACTATACCTCTCAGCCGAACAGTTTATGTATAGATTTGTTCAAGCTTTAAGATTTAAGGATATGCATGCGTTCAAGAAGCTATTTAGGTCAGTGGATGTTTTGATGGTAGATGATGTTCAGTTCATAGCGGGGAAAGACTCAACACAAGACGAATTTTTTCATACCTTTAATGCTCTTATAGAGCAAGGAAAACAAATAGTCATATCGGCTGATAGAGCTCCCGGTGAAATTGATGGTTTGGAAGAAAGGATTAAATCTAGACTTGCTTGGGGTCTTGTTGTCGACGTGCACCCTACAGACTATGAATTACGCCTAGGAATTTTGCAGGCTAAAGCTGAAATACAAATGGAACTGAATAGAGACGTTAAGATTGATGAAGGTATATTAGAGTATTTAGCTCATAAAATTTCTTCAAATGTTAGGGTGCTAGAGGGAGCTCTGACAAGGTTATTCGCTTTTGCATCTTTGGTTGGAAAAGAAATAAACATTGATTTAGTTCAGGAATGTCTATCAGACATACTTAGAACTTCAGAGAGAAAAGTTACTATTGAAGAGATAATAAGAAAAGTTGCTGAACACTACAACCTTAGAATGACAGACTTGATATCTGCAAGAAGAGCAAGGGTGGTAGCTAGACCTAGGCAGATAGCTATGTTTTTATCTAAAAGTCTCACTTCAAAATCTCTGCCAGAAATTGGAAGAAAATTCGGTGGAAGAGACCACACCACTGTGATCCACGCTGTCAAGAAAATCGAAGAATTAAAACTTGTTGATGTACAGGTGGCAGACGAGGTGGAAATCTTACGCAGAACACTTGAGGCATAAAAAGCTTTTTCGCTATTATTTTATTTTAAAAAAGGATATTATTCACCCTATACATTTATTGGTATGAAGCGAAATGAAGATTAGTGTAGAAAGAAGTGATTTGCTTAGGTCAATGAGCCGAGCACAAGCTATCGTTGAAAGAAGAACTACTATTCCCATTCTATCGAATGTTTTAATTGAAGCCAGAGAAGACCGTCTAACCCTAAGAGCTACCGATTTAGATATAGAATTATTGGACTCCATAAAAGCTGTAGTCGAAAAAGAGGGAGCTGTCACCGTTGGTGCGCACACCTTCTATGAGATTCTTAGAAAACTTGCAGATGGTTCGAGAGTTTTAATAGACCTTGATCCTTTGAATCAGAAAATAAATGTTAAAGCTGGACGTTCCACTTTTTCATTAACAACAATTTCCGTTGATGACTTTCCATTAATGGCATCGTCAGAATACGACTTTTCATTCTCTATAAAGGTTGAAGAGCTAAAGCGGTTATTCGAAAAAGTAAAGTTTGCTATGTCCATGGAAGAAACAAGATTTTATCTTAACGGTGTTTTTTTCCATGAGTTTATTGATCAAGAAACTAAGCTTATACGTACTGTTGCCACAGATGGTCATAGACTAGCAAAAATAGACTCACCATTACCAGACAATGCTAGTGGAATGCCAGGATTGATTGTGCCACGAAAGACAGTTTCTGAATTGAGAATGATATATGAAACAACGGAAGAAACAGTAAACATTTCTGTATCAGAAACGAAAATACGGTTCTCAAACTCGACCTTATCTTTAACATCTAAAGTAGTGGATGGATCATTTCCTGATTACGATCGAGTTATACCAAAAAATAATATTAAAAAATTGGTTATTGATGCCTCAGAATTTGCTAAGTCAGTAGATAGAGTAGCAACTATTTCTTCAGAACGTGCTCGGGCAGTTAAACTGAGTCTTAGTAAAGAAAAGCTTATATTATCTGTAAATGCTCCAGAGACAGGATTAGCAATTGAGGAAATTCCTGTTGCTTATGAGGGAGAAGAAATTGAAATTGGATTTAATGCTAAATATCTTCAAGAAATCTCCAATCAGGTTGAAAGTGGCGAAGCAATTTTCTTATTCAATGACGTTGGGGATCCTGCACTTATGAAGGATAATAATGACGACACTGCGGTTTATGTTGTTATGCCCATGCGTGTATAAACAATTTATATTAAAATGAGTTCTGTCGGAATAGAAAAACTCAAAATCAGTAATTTCAGATCGTATAAAATTTTACAACTCTCCTTTGATTCAAATCCTACTGTTATTTATGGAAAAAACGGAGTTGGCAAAACAAACCTTTTGGAAGCTATATCACTCTTATACCCGGGCAAGGGGATAAGAAGGTCTAGCTTTCATGATATGATAAATCTATCTAATAATAATTCCTGGAAAGTTGAGGCTGTAGTTCACCGAAACAATAATATTTTTGAAATCGAGACTTCTAGTGACGGAAATGGAAGAGCTGTAAGAATAGATGGAAAAAAAGTACCACAGAATAATCTTAGTTCGAGCTTAAAAATTTTATGGTTTTTACCACCAATGGATAGAATCTGGATGGAAACCTCTAAGGACAGAAGAAAATTCTTAGATAGAATGGTATTTAGTCTTGATATTAACCACGCAAAAAGATGTACTCAATATGAAAAACTTCTTAGAGATAGGAATAGGTTATTAAAAGATCATGTAGAAGACAGCTCTTGGTATCTTGCTATCGAAAAGAAAATGGCCACAATTGGATTTGAAATACATAATTGTAGACGAGATTTCATTAGAAAGCTTAATAAAGTTTTAATCGAAAAGAATAATTATTTTCCGCTGATTAAGCTTAATATGAAAGATGACATTATTGAAAGCGAAGAAGTATTCTTGAAAAATTTAATTGAACGAAGAGGACAGGACCTAGTATCTGGCAGAACAAATTTTGGCCCTCATACAGATGATCTACAAGGCTTTTACTTAGAGAAGGAAATAGATACAAAATACTCTTCTACAGGTGAGCAAAAACTTTCGATAATTTCCATTATTTTATCCAATGCGAAATTGATTAAAGAACAGCACAAAGTCTCTCCCATTATGCTTTTGGATGAGATAACAGCTCATTTAGATGAAGTGCGCAAAGAAAACTTATTTTCGGAACTGTTATCTTTGGAAAGCCAGTTTTTTATTTCAGGAACGGAGATGGGTATATTTAACTCCTTAAGCAAAAAAGCAAGATTTTTGGAATTGGACGAAAGGAAAAAATTTGTCGCCTAGTTTTTTTCAAAGAAAGGACAATCTTTAATAATATCTCTACCAACGTCTTTTATGTCTCGTCTTCCGCACAGCGCCATTGTCATATCAAGTTCCTTATTGAGTATTTCCAAAGATTTTGTAACTCCTTCTTTTCCTCCGGCTGATAGTCCGTAAACAAAGGACCTACCAATCATTACACCTTCAGCTCCCATTGCAATAGCCTTGAGGATATCCTGTCCAGATGAAATCCCACCATCCATTAAAACCTCCATATTGGATACTGCTTTCTTTATTTCAGGAAGCGTGGAAATTGAGCTATTTACCCCATCTAATTGCCGGCCGCCATGATTAGAAACCACTAAAGCGTCTGCACCACACTTCTGTGCCATTTTAGCGTCATCTGGGTCCATTATACCCTTAATAATTAGTTTGCCTCCCCACCAGTCTTTAATTCTTTTTACGTCGTCCCAATTAAGTCTTGTATCGAATTGATCTTGAACCCATTTGGTTAAAGAGTTTAGATTAGTAATATCTTTTACATGACCCATAACATTTCCAAACGTCCTGTTTTTTGTTTTAGCCATTTGATAACACCAGCTAGGTTTCGACAATAAGTCGAAAAGGTTAGACAATTTTATCTTCAATGGTATTGATAAACCGTTTCTTATGTCAGCGTGCCTTTGACCTAGTATTTGTAAGTCTAAAGTAAGTACTAGCGCAGAGCATTGCGCCGCTTTTGCTCTTTCAACTAATCGCTTAGCAAAATCATGGTCTCTCATAACATAAAGTTGAAACCAGAATGGCTTTGATGTATTCCTTGCAACCTCTTCTATCGAACATATTGACATCGTAGAAAGAGTGAAAGGAACGCCAAAGCCTTCAGCAGCCTGAGCCGCCAATATCTCACCATCGGCTCTTTGCATACCAAGTGAACCGACGGGCGCAAGAGCAACTGGCATTTTATATTCAACGCCTAATAAACTCTTTTTAGTGGTTCTATTAGATATATCGACCGCAACTCTTTGTCTAAAGGAAATTTTTTGAAAATCATTACTGTTATTTTTTAAAGTGGTTTCAGTCCAAGATCCAGATCTTACGTAGTCATGGAACGCTTTGGGTACTTTTTTCTTTGCTTTGTATTTTAAATCGTCAATAGTTAGATATTCCATGCGGTACTCTTTCTAAATTTTAAGGTCTAATCTCGGCTTCCAAAAAGGACGAAATAATTCAATTTTAGGACATCTGTTCATGACAACTTTTAAACCTGCATTTTTTGCTATATCTGCAGCTTCGTCATCATACACTCCTATTTGACCCCAAAGTACTTTTGCTTTTATTTCAATTGCTTCTTTTGCTACCGATAAAAACTCTTCTTTTCTTCTAAACACCTGTACCATATCAACTGGCTTATCTATTTCCTTTAAACTGTGGAAGACCTTAAGACCTCTAATCTCTTTAATACTAGGGTTCGGGTTAACAGGTAACATTTGATATCCAGTTTCATGCAGCACCCTTAAAACACCATAGCTAAATTTTGTCTTATCCCCACTAGCCCCAACCATGGCAATTGTTTTTACAGATTTTAGAATGTCTTCGATATATCCTTTAGGATAATCATATATATGGTCTACATCAGCTTCAGGCATCACTTCTCTCTTTCTTTCGTTGCAATATCTTTCTTTAGTTCATGAGGCTTTAATGGATCTAAAAATGGATTTCTATAAAGCTTGTCATGACTCTCAACACCAATTTCAAGAATAAGGTTCGACAAAGGTCTTGCAACGCAAAGTATAATGTATCCATCATTTATCTGTCTATTATTAAGTGCCACCTGCCTTCTTTGATCTACTTCTCCATAAACAAGTTTTGCAGCACAAGTGATACATCCACCATATTTGCAACCATAGGGGAGATCGACACCCTGATCCTTTAAGCTATAAAGCAATGGACGCTTATCTTCAACTCTATAGGATTTACCGCGTCTATTTGATATTTCAACCTTAAATATTTTCACAGCCATATATCACTAGTGCAATCACCACCAGGATACCTACTTTCATGACAGCGGCTCGGGCCATTTGGTTCTTCCCCAAAATTTACAATAAAATCAGGATTAATTTTCATCCCTCCGTTTACTGGGTCACAGTCAATCATTATCAATACACCACCCTTTTCCCTTATATCTGGATAAAATTGATTGTCCCAAGTAGAAAATAGAGAAGTTGTTACGTACAGTCTTTTCCCATCTAGACTGAGCTGAAACATTTGTGGTCCCCCAGCAATCTTAAGACCATTTACTTCAGGAGCTCTTCCCAGTAGACCACCCATCCAAACTTGACCAGTAAGTTTTGGTTTGTGAGGGTCTGAAATATCATATTGCCTCATATCACCGTGCAGCCAATTATTAAGATATAAATATTTATCATCCATTGAAACAAGAATTGCTGACATCACACCTGGGATAGGAATTGGCCAGTCCGGGTGTGGTTGGTTTTCTACATCAATAATTTTTTCCCATTGCCATTTTTCGTTTTTGTCTTTCCACCAATGTATTACGTTTGCGCTTAGTGCGGCACCACAAAAACCATGACTGCTATCTGGATTATGGTGAAACTTTACTTCTAAAGGAACGAGACCGTCTTCACCCAAATACATAGTTTCAATTGGCTTGCGTTGCTTGAAATCCCAGAAATGAAGTTGTCTTCCATACTTGAGGTGCCCAACTTCTTCTAAATCAAAGCCCGGCATAAATGTGTTGGGAGCAGCCCACTCCGATGAAACCATTATATTGTGTCTTGGTTGATACCAAAAATCATACCCAAATGGTATATCTCCCATTGAGTTTTCCCATCTTCCTATAATTTCAAAATTCTTATCCAGATGCAAATATCCTCCAGGCGCTTCTCCCTTTGCATCACCCAGCATAGATATAATTATTTCTGAGCCCAGGCAATGGACGGTATGTGGGCCACTTAAGTTTGTTTTTGATTTAATGTCTGTTCCGTCAATAACTTTGTGGAGAGTGGGCTTTTTAGGATTGGTCGCTGTATCCACTATATGAATATTATTCGATCTCACTCCTGGAAGTAAAAGATATTTGCGGGTCATGCTAGAATCGTCATGGCAAGATGAACACGCATTCCATCCCATATGATGAAGTTCATCACCAATGCCTGGCATTTCCAACCTATGTATAACTTTCGAATAAGTAGGGCTATCGGGGTCAACGTCGACTGTCGCTAAATAGTCAGGCTTTTGTATTCCCGTTCCTGTATATATTGCAATGGTATATAAAAGTTTCTCCCTTGGTGCTTTTACAGCTTCTGCAGGAGACGAATATCCAGGACCACAACACTTTTCACTCATAGTTTATTCTTTCGTTTCAATAGGATTTCCAGATTTTTTCCATGCGGCAAATCCTCCCTCTAGATGAGATACGGGGCTCAGACCCATGTCTTGTGCCGCTTTGGCTGCAAGAGCAGATCGGCCAGCTGCAGCACAATAAAAAACATATTTCTTGTCTTGGTTAAAAATTTCTTTGTGGTAGGGACTATCAGGGTCTATCCAGAATTCGAGCATTCCTCTCGGGCAAGAGAATGAATTTGGAATTTTTCCTTCTCTTTGTATTTCCCGAGGATCTCTTATATCTACAAAAACGTACTTACTATCTTCGAAATATTTTGAGGCATCAACTACAGGTGTTATTTCAACTTCTTTATTTGCTTCAGCTACCATATCTTTCACATGCTTTACAATTTTTTGTGCCATTTTATCTATTCCTTCCTATTTCAAGAGAAGTTTTTCTGAAACTGATCTAAACTTTCATCTATTTTGATTGAGGGTATTTTTTTTGATACCCAAACGTCTCCTTGTGGTTTTATCACCTCTAACTCATTTACAGTTCCTGCATGAAGCCTCACTAATCCAGGTCTACCTTCATTTAAGGAGAACATCTGACACCCGCATTGTTCGCAAAACTTTTTAGTTATTTTGTTTCCACTTTCTGATTGATGTATGTAGCTTTTTAAATTCCCTTGAATATACAAATCGCCTTCTTTCACAAATATATTGGTAAGATAAGGGGCACCACTACATTTTCTGCAGTCCTCACAATGACAGTTAAAAGTCCTCAACGGGGCAGTGTTACTGTTATAAGTTATAGCTCGACATAAGCAGCTTCCGGTGAATCCTTTCATCTCTACCTTTCCCTATTTATCATAACTCAACTAATTGGTTTTAAGTTCAAGAGTTTATCCATCCACCATCAACATCAACAGTAGTTCCGTTAACAAAATCATTTTCAATAACAAAGATAATTCCTTTTGCGACCTCACCCGGTTTTCCAGCTCGTTTTATCGAGTGAGATGCTGTGGCTGAATTCAGAAAAATTCTTCTATCCTCACCTTCTTGTGAAAACATAGGCGTATCTATTAAGCCTGGCGCTACAGCATTTATTCTCTTTGGAGCAATTTCGTTTGCAACACCTCTGACTAAGTTTTCAACTGCGCCACCAACAGCAGAAAGAGCAATTTGTCCTGGCTTCATTCGCCTAGCAGGTGCACCACTGACCAAAACTATTGTTCCATCCGAGCTCAAATAGTGTGTGCCATAGCGTACAACATTCGCATAACCCCATAATTTATCAAAAGAATTTTTAAATCCAGTCATATCCATTTCTAGGAATGGGCCAGCAGCTCTGCTTCCGCCAGTCGCAGCACTTACCAAGATTTCGAAAGGAGCATGTTTTTCAATAATATTTTTTACTTCCTCTTCAATTCTTACATCACAGCTTTCAAAGGATAGTTTGTTGTGTTTTACACTGGTCGCTTTGCTTGGGTCTCTGCTAATGGCAATAACGTCTGCACCTTTTTCAATTAATTGCTCACATGTAGAGAGCCCAATTCCAGAAGTTCCACCAAATACGAGGGCTTTTTTATTTGCTATGTCCATTTTTTATCTATCCATAAAAGAATTTGTAATTTACTCCATTTGATATTAAAGCAAATGGAGGTTAATTGAAGTTTTTTTGGGCTATGCATGAATAATAATTATATGGGAATATTGGCAATCGTCTTGGGTACAATTTGTTTCTCAATAAATGACATATCGGTTAAGCTTTTCAGTACTGATATGCCACTACATCAGCTCATGTTTTTCCGAGCTATTTTTGCCATTTCAATCTTAGTTTTTATCATTTTACCTTTTTACGGTGGCTTAAAATACCTTAATACGAAAAACCCTACTTTTCATGTGTTTAGAGGATTAGCTGTTGTTGGGGCGAATACTTTCTTCTTCATATCCATAGCTGAGCTTTCGTTGGCAGAAGCAACAGCAATATTTTTTATAGCACCGGTTTTGATTACAATTTTTGCTGTATTTTTTTTGAAAGAGAAAGTGGGTATACGTAGAAGCTTGGCCTGCTTTATTGGATTTTTGGGTATGTTATTCATAATAAAGCCAGGTACAATTTCGTTTGAATTAATTTCATTATTTCCTTTAATCGCTGCTCTTTTTTATACAGCTTTACATATAATTACTAGAAAGTATGGGGCGCAAGAAAATCCTATCACAATGGGTTTTTATATCCAAATATGTTTTCTTGTCACAAGCCTTACATTTGCCGGAGGCTTTTACCTAGCTGATCTTAATGTTGGACAGAGCAATGCTTTGATATTTTTGACAGGTTCATGGGTTTCAGTCAATACTTTTGATTTGTTACACATTTTTGTAGGTATAGCCTTTCCAATCTCGATTGGAGGTATTCTTGTTTCTTATGCATATAAGAATCATGAGGCATCTTTTTTAGCGCCATTTGAATATGGGGCCTTAGTTATTGCAGTTATTTCTACCTATTTAATTTGGAACGAAATACCAGATAGACTTTCTCTTTTAGGTATAATTTTGATAATGTGTTCTGGTATTTTTGTATCATTGAGAGAAAAGCAAGTAAGCTCAATACGTTCATCGCGAAAGTTAATATATAGACGATAAATATCTCAATAATTTATGATAAGTAGAGAGGCTAGAAATAGAAAAAAAGTCATATCTTTTGTTATGAGACTTGTGGCTTTAATAAAACCTGGAAGCCTTAGCCATTTTCAGATTAAAATAATGCGACTGCTTGTTTTATTTGCATCCTTTAGAAGAGCAAACGTAAATAATGTCGTCGTGAAAAAAATATCTTTAGATGAGCTTGAGCTATATCGGATTATACCAAATAAGATTTCTGATAAAGTAAAGATCTTATTCTTTCATGGGGGTGGGTTTTTTGTTGGTAATTTCAAAATTTATCGAAGTTATGCATCTTTTTTAGCGGAGATTCTCGGCAGAGAAATTATATTTGTTGAATATAAACTCAGTCCTGAGTCAAAGTATCCAAGGCAATTAGAAGATGCAAAAAAAGCATACTCTTTTCTTTTAGGAAAAAAAGAAAAATCCAATATTATCCTTGCTGGTGATTCTGCTGGCGGCAATTTAGCACTAGCATTATTTCTTTCATTGAAAAAAGACAAATCAAAAAAACCAAAAGGAATATTCTGTATTTCTCCTTGGGTTTATCCAACTGCTATAATGGCAGAATATCCAGATAGTTGCTGTCAAAGTGATGTTCTAATAGGACCATTTATAAGACGTGCAAAAGAAACAGGTTCTGGTCCTTTATCCTATCTCTATTGCAATCCATCAGATCATAAAAACCCCTTCATTTCACCTTTATTTGGCGACTTTAAAAATTCACCACCAATTATGATCCAATATGCAGAAAATGAGATTCTTTCAGTCCAGATTGGTCAGTTTTTAAAACGACTTAAAAAGCAAAGAGTCAAAGTGGTAACAAAAACCTGGAAAGACCTATGGCATGATTTTCAGCTCGAAACAGATTTAATTGAGACTCGTAGGTCTTTCGTGCTTTTCAAAGACTTTTTGGACGAACTATGTACTTAGGCTTTATCTTCGCCTGCTTGGGCCGCGTAAATAGAAGTGTACCCTCCTGACCAGTCGGGGGGCATCTGGCAAGGTCTTGGATCATGGTGTGCCCATTTTACCTGCTCTCCCCTTACAATTTTATAAGTGTTCACGGTTGGTTGTGGGTGAGGTGTATAGGCTTTAGCGTCAGCAGATGTATAACAATTAAGTAAAAGTGGTCTGGGACTTTTAGACTTCGAAGATGGTGAGAAATGAAGTGCTCTTGCGTTATGTATTGTTATAGATCCGGCATTTCCCGTAAGATAGTCAACCATCGACATATCAACAGTATCTGCGTCTTCATCGCTTAACATTCCTGTCCAATTACCATTTTTGTCGTACTGATCATAAAGGTCATTTTTATGTGAACCTTTTAACACGGCTAAAGGCCCATTATTCATGTCAGTGTCCTCTAAATAACACCCAATTGTCAAAACGTTGTAATTTGTATGGGGAAAGAATTGGATATCCTGATGCCACTTAACGGTGTCACTTTCGTCATACCACTTAAAGTTTAATTTAGAGTGATGAAATGTCACATTTGGACCAACAAGCTCACTAGCAACGTCAGCCATAAGACCTTTTGAAAAATTCCAATACTCTTCATGATTCTCATCTGGACTCTTTAATC
>CACJWR010000017.1 GCA_902596985.1 uncultured Alphaproteobacteria bacterium | reverse complement strand
TCATGGGGGAGCAGATATAGTTTTCATTTCTAACGACAAAGGTTGGAAGCATGTAAAGGAAAAGGGAGCTTTCGTAGATAAAAAAACAGGGCTATACCAAGGGTTTTCACATGGCGTCACGGCGAATGATATTGATCATGATGGGGACTTAGATGTGGTAACTCCCCATATTAAATGGGAAAATACAAAAGGCGGGGGCAAGATATATTGCCATTTTAATGATGGTGCTGGGAACTTTACTGTAAAACAGTGTGCTGACCAATTTGCTTTTGCCGTGACAAGCGGTGATTATAATGGTGATGGAATAGTTGATTTAATAGCTAGTGGAGGTTGGTTTGAAAAAAAATTGTATTCACATAATAGTAGTAAGAAACACAATAATACCGTAGTTCTGTTTGGGGATGGTAAAGGAAGTTTTAAAACAGGTTGGAAAAAAATTCCACCAGCGTATGACATTTATGGATCGGGATATTTACTATCACACATCGTAGATCTAGTATCATGGGACTTTGATGGAGATGGGGATCTAGATATAGCGGGAACCACCGTAGGCCCACTTTACGCTGGAGGAACTCACACTATTTGGTCTAATAATGGGGAGGGCAAATTTACCATCGCAGATCAAATTCCGATGATTTCAGGAAAAAAGAGCTGGACTTCTGTAAAAGCCTGGAAGAAAGATATTAAGTCTGAAAGTAATAGATGGAATTCATATTGCGGTAGCACCAAGTTAATTGATGTAAATAACGACGGTATGATGGATATGTACTGCGATACTCCTACACAGGATAAACATGGTGGCTGGATCTTTCTAAACATGGGAGGACTTCAGTTTAAAAAGATTTCTCCGTTTAACGCATGGAGTAAAGACTGGACCATTTACTATACAGGCCCAACAGGTTATTCATTTCAAGATTTTGAGGGTTACTCTGATCCAGATCTCTTTGAAACTCATTGGGAATATAAACCATTCTTTGAAAAATAATTTCAAGAGTTATCATTATAGAGCCTTAGGTTCTAGTCCCACCACCCCAGCCAATTACTAAAATGAGCCTTGTGGTTTTGTAGCTTTTGTCTTTATAAGCGTATCATTAATATTGCTTCCAACCTACTGAGCAGTGAAATGGCATAGAGTATATCAGGTTAGATTTATCAGAAATTTTTTTCAGCTCATCATCCAGTTCAATTTTCTCATCTTCATTCAAAGTTTGTCGCGTACGTCTCAGAAACCACTCAAATAAATTTTTGTTTTTGCCTCTGGGCACAGCTACCATGCTTGGAAAGTTAATCGATTCATGAAGTCCGTTTTTGCGCATCTGGTCGTAAAGTGATTTATCAGCAATGCCATAAGTACTTTTTAATTGAAGGGGAATATTTAACTTATGCTTTAATTCGCCAGTTATATCGAAGTTAAACCACTGAGGCATGTCAATAGCTCTTACAATTATTCCTATAGGTCCTCCTGGTTTGACTACCCTCACTATTTCTTTTATTGCTTTATCTGCATCACATTCCTCCAAGACAGTTACGGAATAAACAGCATCAAAAAAGTTATCAGGAAAGGGTATATCGATGGCGTCACTGTAAGCGAAGTTTAATTCACTTGCTTCAGAAAAATTCTTCACTGTAAATTCTTTCTCATCAATATAATTATTAACATACAAATCTTCATTTTCAGCGATTTGGATAGCTCCATTCAACAAGTAGGTATTTATATCAACCCCGGTCACAGAAAGGTCTGATCTTAATTTTAAAACTTGACGACATAGAGCACCAGTCCCACAACCCAATTCTAAAATTTTTCCATTTGGTGTAATATTCATTATTGATACCAATGATGAAATCATAGTTTGATAAGTTGGTAGCGCTGCACGACTTTCCAAAACTGGAATAAATCCTAAATTAGGCCCACTTAAAGTGATTACTGTAAATTTTTCTGCCAGTAATGGTATTATAGGTTTCCATTGTGCTGCCGACAGAGTGAATGGGAAAAGAATAAGAGGAGGTCCACATCCTTCAATTGAAAAGTAAGTGTCTTTGAATTTTCCGCCCACTTTGGATTTTGCAAATGCATTTTTTTTTGGACCCATAGATCCAAAAAAGTTCGAAAGACTTTCGAATAATTGTTTGGGGTGATCTATGGAAATATCTGACCACGGAAGTATTTCATAGTTTTTTATTTCATAGGTACTTGCCTTTTTTAAATCCTTTTTAAAATCATTTGCTGCCGTCTTGGTAGGTCCATGCTCACTATTTATCATCAATATTCTTTCAGCAATAATTTCAAAAGCTGAGCTATTTGTTTCATTTGGGCCAACGAGGGCTAATCCAATAACTTTTTCCGGATAAACTTTACAAAAATCCTCGATATCCGCAGGGTATTGCGCGGCAAGGAAAGCATCGTTTAATTCCAGATGGTCCAATAGTTCAGCAATGTCACTTGACTTACTCATAGGCGATAATCTGTATAACCGAAAGCATGCCTGACAAGCGAAACAAGATCAGGTAATTTATATCTTTAGAAAATATATTTAGGAACGCCATCGACTATTCCTTGATTTAGTTCACATTAGAAACTATTACAGAAATGCTAGTTTTTGACAATACTTTTGACAACAGTTTTCGTGATTTTCCTGACAACGCATTAGAAACATGAGAAGCATAATAGCTATTTTAAACACTTATGAGAAAACTGATAACTCTTGATAACAATATCCACGGGTTTTGATCCCGTGTACCGTAGGTTCGAATCCTACCACCCCAGCCATTTCTTAAATGCAATAATTTACCCTTTTTATTTACCTTTACCGTTTGTTGGATTGTTCCCAGTCTACTCTTGGGGTCTTGCCAATAATCTTCCTAATATCTACTGTGTCACTAATTCTCTTAATATTTTGAGTAGCCAAAGGTGCAATGGACTTTTTGCATCACGAACATGCCTCACTGCATGAATTTGAAATTCTCCGCCTTCAATTGGCAGATCTCTATGTGCAATATCAAATTTCTGGCCATTATCTTCTGCTACTCTTTTTGGCAGAGTCACGACGAGATCGGAATTTTCCAATATTGATAACGCTGGAAAAAGTGATGGAACAATTGTTTGAATGTCTATTTTTAAGCCTTGAAGATCCAAAGCATGATCTAATAAATTTTTAATTCGCCCATAAGGGGATATTAAAAGGTGTTTTTCTTTAGCGATTTTCTCAAGAGTTAGCTTTCCTTTAAATATGCTATGATCTCTGCGAGCAGCTAAAACATAATGTTCGCTGTGAAGTTTTTCAGCAATATAGGTTTTTCTTCCTCGTATTGGAAAATTGAAGTAGCCAATTGAAAGATCGATTTGCCCCTGGGATAATGCGTGAATTGCTCCATCGCTGTGGAGAGGGAAGGCATGTATATTTATGTTTGGACTGACTAAACGTAGCTTAGCAACAAGTTTAGGAATGATGTTGGTTAATTCATAATCAAATGCACCGATCCGCAAATCTGTTGTTGCTGAATTTGGAAAAAATTGCTCTGATCCCTCAATTGTTTGTGAAATTAAGCGGATTATATTTTCAATTTTTGGTTCTAATTCGCGTGCAAGTGCCGTTGGCTCCAATCCATGAGCACGACGCAGAAATAACGGGTCCTTAAATAGAATTCGAAGTCGCTTTAATGCGTGGCTGACAGCTGGTTGTGTTAACCCCATTTCTTTTGCTACTGCTGTGGCCTTTTTATGCCGCATTGTTCTAAGAAAAACGAGTAGCATTGTGCTATCAATTAGTCTGATATTAATGTCATTTATATCTGTCATATACCTAATTCATTATATAAAAAGTCGGAAATGGTCTATTTTTTTTTTAGTATTTGTATCAATTATCGACTCTAGAGAAGAATCCACGTCTAGATCGAGAAAAAGTTTTCTAGTTTTTAATAGTGCAATCGAGGAAAATGGAGAAAAAAGATGTTTTTAAAAAAATTAATTCTGACAAGTGCCGTAGCTACCTTAATTTGCTCGGCGGCATTTGCTAAAGACTGTGGCCCTTCTGGACAGTCAATTCGAATTCTTGCTAGTGACTTCCCTGCTATACATGCTGTCGCTGGAACAGCTGAGGAAAATTGTGCAGCTAGCGCGTCAGAGTTCACACGGAATCATACAACAGAAGCACGTCAAATAATGAATGCTGCTCTAACACCAAATCCAGCTGAGTATACTAGCGTTATTGTAGCAAATTCTACCCTAACACAGCTTATGAACGATGGCTTAGTTCGTCCTCTTAATGATTTGGTTGAAAAATATGGAGCTGATCTACCAAAGAATCTAATGATTACGATTGATGACAACATCATGGCTGTTGCTTTCATGGCCAACTCACAACATCTATTCTCCCGTAAGGATATTCTTGAAAAAGCCGGCATAAATAGTATCCCTGGCACGTACAGTGAGATGATTGCTGCAGCCCAAGCTATTCGTAAAGCGGGTATCATGGAATATCCAATCGTTATGAATATGAAAACAGGATGGAATGTTGGTGAGTCGTTTAACCTAGTTTTCCTTGCGCATGGAGGTGAGTTCTTTAAGCCTGGTACCGCTGAACCTACTGTTAATAGTGCAGCCGGTATTGCTGCTTTAAACACGCTCAAGGCGTTAGTTGAATATGCACACCCCGATCATTTAACACAGGCCTCCAATGAAACTCAGGCAATATGGGAAGCTGGAGAGGCTGCACTAGGAATTATGTGGGGATCTCGAGGATCGGTGATTTTGGATGATGAAGGGTCATCAGAACAAGTGACATCAAATACTGTTCTTTCTTCAGCTCCATCAGTTAAGCCAGGTGGTATACCCGGTGCGACACTGTGGTGGGATGGTTTTACTATTTCGAAAAACGTATCGGATGCAGAAGCAGAAGCTACATTTGCCGCTCTGGCAAGCTCATTGAACTCGGATATGGTTGCCGCCAATAACGATGATGCAATTTGGTTGCTCGAAGGCTTTAAGCCGGGTGCGGCTGCGGAAGGCGTATCTGCGACTGCTCAAGGTGGTGCGGTTCCATACCCAATGCTTCCACAAATTGGCTTGTTGCACAATGCGCTAGGCTCAGAGTTATCAGAGTTCCTTAAAGGTAACGAAAGTGCAGAAAAAGCCCTTGCAGATGTCGAAGCAGCTTATGTGACAGCTGCAAAAGAAAAAGGATTTCTTCAGTAGGTTGGTTTAACTGGAGAAACCTTGGTGAGGGGGATCATTAAAACTCCAGTCCCCCCACCGTGTTTTTGTTTAAAAACGGATGTAAAGAGTGAAACACCGTACTTTTTTTTGGTTCATACTACCTACGCTTTCGGCAATGATTTTATTCATTGCAATTCCTATAGGTTCCGCTTTTGTGCAATCTCTTTTTATACAGCATGACCAGGTATTAGTTTTGTCGAAAAATTGTGGTCCTTTTGGCTGTAGGGAGACAACTTCAGTGGATATCGAAGCAACCAAGGAGCTTCGTCAAGATTCACCGTTAGGTAAGTTTAATGGCATAGGTACTTATCTAAACCGCTCACATCTAGCATTTGCTGAAGTTGGTAATGCTTGGGCAGTCTCACGGACCTTTAGTGGCTTCCTAAACGAAGTCTTAGATCTTCCTTTCTATGGTGCCTTAATGTTCACATTAACGTATACTGCCGTTGTTACGCCGTTGGTTTTGCTACTGGGTTTGGCAATTGCTATTGGGGTCAACGGCTTACCAAATATAATAAAGGGACCATCCATATTTGTCTCACTTTTGCCGTTCCTAGTAACACCACTGGTTGGATCTTTGATTTTATTTTGGATGGTTGATGGAGATGGAATTATTGGGGCCACTATTCAACTGATTTTCAATGATCCGGACCTAAGCCTCAAAGCTTCAACTGGGTTGACCTGGACTATGTTAATTGTCTACGGAATATGGCATACGCTCCCATTTAGTTTTATAGTGTTTTATGCTGGTCTCCAAACTGTCCCAGTTGATACGCTAGAGGCTGCTGAGATTGACGGAGCTACAAAGTGGCAGCGCACAGTTTACGTCGTAGTCCCCCACCTAGTACCATTGATTACCTTTGTTACATTAATGCTGTTGATGGATAACTTTAGAGTCTTTGAACCGATTGTAAGCTTTTCAGCTGAAGCACACGCTCGGTCACTTAGCTGGATCATTTTTAATGATCTTCGTGAGAGTGGAAACCCCCTTTATGGATCAGCTGGGGCAACATCGATTTTGACAATTATTGGGGTAATCTTCCTGTTGACACCAGTTCTGATCCGTAATTGGCGAGATTTTAAGCTTAGGAGGCTATGAAACTACTATCATGACAAGAACAGCACGTACTCCTATCAAATTTTTTAGCGTCCTTTCATTTAGCCTAGTTGCTCTATGGCTGCTAATAGCTGCCTTCCCTTTCCTTTGGACATTCTGGGGTAGTTTCAAAGTTCAATCTGATTTTTTTTCAAAAGCAGATTGGATGTATGCACTTTGGGGAACTAACACCGCAAGAGAAACTGGTAATGCATTCACTGGCTCCGGGTATTACGGTGCCTGGATAATTGAAGGTTTCTGGAAGAATTTTCTTAACTCTGGGATAGTAGTGTTTTTTACTGTTATAATTTCTCTCACATTTGGAACACTGGGTGGCTATGCTCTGGCACGTTCTGGATTTCGTTACGCTTTTTGGATATTGATGGCCGCTCTAGTTTTCCGTGCAATGCCACACATCACGTTAGTATCTGGGTATCTACTACCGTTTTTTGAATGGAATATTTGGGGGTATTTACCAACCACCATTATTGTACTCGTTGCGATGAACCAGCCATTTACCATTTGGATGTTACATTCATTCTTCCTAAACGTACCCAAAGATATGGATGAAAGTGCAATGATCGATGGTTGCACACGTTTTGAAGCATTTCGGTATGTTATTGTTCCCGTCATGTGGCCTGGGGTCATAACAACAGGGCTTTTTAGTTTTCTTTTAGCCTATAACGACTTCACAGTAACTGTAATGCTTCTCAGTGAAGAAAATGAGACGATCATTCCCGCTATAAATAGCTTCCTTGGCACCACACAGGTTGAAGGTAAGGTAATGTATGCAGTAGCCGCCGTAGTCTCAGTAACGGCACCAATATTGGTGTTAATTCTGTTTTTTCAACGTCAAATTGTAAGTGGATTAACTGCTGGAGCGGTTAAGGGTTAGATAAATGAATAACAATAAAGTCAAGGATGACATAAACTCAAAAAATAAAGAAATTATTGCAAAGCTCCGTAAAGCACAGGCCGATTTCACAGAGGTAGGTGTTCGGAATGCACTTAATGATTTATTGCTGACTGACGCAGTTGTCCACATGCCATACCCGTTTGGCGATTTAGTAGGTCCGGACGACTTTTTTGATACTTGCTATGTGCCATTATTTGAGGCAATGCCAGATCTTGAGCGGCGGGACTGGATCGTAATCGGTGGACGGACTGAGCATGGTGATAACTGGATTGGGTGTGGTGGCCATTATGTTGGTACATTTGTTGGGCCTTGGCTTGATATTCCGCCAACTGGTCATTTGACACACATGAGGTTTCACGAATTTTACCGATTTGAACAAGGGCGAGTGGTAGAGGTTCAGGCACTCTGGGATATTCCTGAGGTTATGATCCAGGCTAATGCTTGGCCAATGGCGCCTTCTTTGGGATTAGAGTTTTGTATTCCAGGTCCAGCTACTAACGATGGGCTAGTTTCAGGGCCTTGGGATGATAAACATGCTAATGCATCGTGTGACCTTGTTAAGACTATGCTTCAACATATGAAAAAACATCCTTCACAAGGTGATGTAGATATAATGAAAATGCCCCACTTTTGGGATGACAGAGTTAACTGGTATGGGCCAGCTGGTATTGGGACTGCACGTGGAATTGCTGGCTTTAGAAACTGGCATCAAATTCCATTTATTAATGCTATGCCAGACAGAGGAAAATATGTGGATGAAATAACATATCATTTTTTTGGTGATAAAGATTATGCTGCAGTCACTGGCTGGCCTAACATGATACAGACAATAACTAATGACGGTTGGATGGGAATAGCGCCAACAGGAAAACGTATAACAATGAAATCGCTTGATTTCTGGCGTATTGAAAGGGGTAAAATTCGTGAAAACTGGGTAATGGTAGATCTTTTAGATGTCTACAATCAACTAAATATTGATGTCTTTGCACGTATGAATGAATTCAATAAGGCCCGCATAAAAGGTAGATTATCTTTCCCAATAGGAGAGTATTAAATGATGAGGCATTGACCATGAAAGGATTCGATCCAAAATTTAGAAACTTTCCACACTATATTTTAGGTATAACAAAAGAAATTTGGGAAGAACGCAAAATTGCAAAGCTTAATGATTATTATGCAAATGATATAGTGGTGCGTTCACCTGCCTCAGTGGTAATTGGCAATGACAATGTCATTGCTGCAACCATGGCTACATTAGCAGAATTTCCCGATCGTACCTTGCTGGGAGAGGATGTGATCTGGTGTACTGCAGAGGGAGAAGGCATGCTTTCATCACACCGTCTAATATCTACTGCCACACACACATATCATGGCCTTTATGGAGCTCCATCAGGAAAATATCTACAATACCGAATTATTGCTGACTGTCATGCTACTAATAATAAAATTGACGACGAATGGTTAATTCGTGATCAGGGTGCAATAGTTCGTCAATTGGGTTTAGATCCAAAAGATTATGCAAGTAATCTTATCGAACGTGAAGGTGGTCCAAAAAAATGCATTAAACCTTATACGCCTGCAAATGATACCGTTGGCCCTTATTTAGGAAAAGGCAATACTAATATCTGGGGGCAACGCCTTGCCAGCACAATTGAAAAAATAATGCATTACGAGTTAGATACTATATTTAATGAATACGATCGCTCTGCTCAACTGGAATATCCAGGAGGCATTACTACTCGCAGTTTTAAAGGAGCAGATAGTTTTTGGACTGGTCTCAGATCTAGCTTCCCACATGCGAAATTTAAAGTTCACCATGTTATTGGGCGTGATGACAAAAACATGCCTCCTCGTGCTGCAGTTCGGTGGTCTCTTCATGGAAAACACGATGGATTTGGGGCATTCAGTGAGCCAACCGGTGCAGAAGTTTTTGTCCTTGGCATTACCCATGCAGAGTATGGAGAATTAATTCAAGGGGAACCAAAGATCAGACGTGAATGGACTCTATTTGATGAGGTATCAATATGGAAACAAATACTAATGTATAAAAAGTATTAAATAAGTAAATATAACATTGTGTAAGTTATTTCAGATTGTATTAAATGATTATAGCGTTCATAGAGAACATATGAATATGGAGTGAACACGTTAAATCGCGATTTAATAGTATACAGTCACAGTCAAATGATGGACTTGTGTGGATTTTAGGAGATAATTATTGAGTAGAAATATTGTAAAAATTCTAGATAAAGGTTTTTCCGATATTTCTGCTGGCGAGAAAATGCTTATCTCTTCGCCAGAGAAAATTTCAGAGTTTATTTTTACGATACCCAAGGGTTCTTATTTAACCATTAAAGAACTAAGGCGTGGACTAGCATTAAAAGCGGGGGCAGATAATACTTGTCCAGTAACAACAGGGATATTTCTTAGAATGGCAATTGAACAGCATAAAGATGATGAAAATTTTCCTTACTGGAGGGTTGTTGATGAAAAACACCCTGTAGTGAAAAAGTTAAACCTTGATGGGAATCAAATAAAAATGAGGAGAGTTGACGAGGGAATTCCGTACTAAGAAAAACCCACACAACCCCACAAATCGTTCACAACGAACCATCGTCACAGTTTAGCATATTGTTGACTAGGGTAAACTTGATCGGCGATTTTTGCAGAAATGGATGTTGGTCACCTATTTTTGACAACACTTTTGACAACAGTTTTTGTGATTTTCCTGATAACGCATAAGAATGAGAAAGATAAGAACTATTTAAAGGGGTTATGATAATTCTGATAACTCCTGATAACAATATCTACGGGTTTTGATCCCGTGTACCCTAGGTTCAAATCCTACCACCCCAGCCATTTATTGCTAACATGCACGGTAAGTGATCAATTTTTAAAGCAAAATCAAATAAAGATTAATTAGCCATTTTTATGAAAATGTCTCCCATACCTCCCCTGACCTCTTTGAGTGGTGTATTATTTCTAAGTGGACAGTAGCTTCCCGTTATAACTTCTCTATTTATCTTTTCCATGTCCTTAGGCGAACAGATTTTGCTTTCGAAAAGTACTCCAACTACAAGCCTTCCATTTATTTCAGTCACTCTTTTTTTATTTAGGGAGGTGCCAACACAAATGGACTCTCTATCGACCTCTTCAGGAAAATCTGGTTTTTCACAAGGGTTTTTGATTGTTAATACGTTGATTAATTCCGTCTTATCATCAAATGTTTTTTCAAGGGCCTGCACCTGAACATATTTCATCACATCACAAGAGCAGGGCCAACAACATCTGTAAAGCGAGCCGCAAATTAATTCTTCATCGTGACCTCTGACAGAAACAAATTCAGGTTGAGAGCCGGGCCGTACAAGTGACCCAGAGACACTACAATACATCTTATTCTTCTCAAAAAACTCATCTCTAGAATTTGAATTATCTAAAATATATTTAAAAAATAAAGCACCGCCGGCATTTCTGTTTTTGTTTGGAAATATTTTCCCCCAATCTGCTCGCAACTCTTCATAATAACGTATCAATTTCAAACTATCAGAACTTCGAGAGTCTCCTAAGCTTAATGGGGGGAATATTAAGCACATGACAAAAAGTGTGAAAATATACCGAGTCATATCAATTTGTTTTACCTTGGTTGAAAACATATTGATGGTTCAGCTTTTCAATTTTGTATTTTGATTTTTGACCGTCAGTCCAATTTATCTGAATGTATTCAATCTCTTCATTTTTACGGATTCCAAAATGGGCTACTGGTTCCATCTGGCATAAATACCCAGAGCCTGCATCTACAGTTTTAGCGTGGGTTCTGAAATTTGTCTTAAGTATTACGGTAGCACCTCTTGCTGGCGCATCGTAAAAGTTTTTAGGTTCTATTCTTAAATATTGAAAATCGTCTTTAACATTAGCTGAAAAAAGGCTTAATGGTTCAGGAGCACTTTCACCGTGAGCAATCAGTAGCTCCAAGATTCCGTCACCATTTAAATCCGCTACTGCTCCACCAGTACCCAGACCGGTCTTTTCTAGAGCATTCGTCAATTCCAACTCTTCGAGTTTATTGTTATCTAGAATTCTAAATAATTTATTTGGTTGACCAATATTATTCAAAAATATCTCATCAAAACCATCATTATCGAAATCAGCGGATATAACGGTTCTAATTTTCGAAGGTTGTCTAAAATTTAAAGACGCTGTATCGACAAATGTGTTGTTTGCATGAGTGTATATTCTGTGGAAACCATTCCAATTTCCTGTAATAAGATCTAAGCTTCCATTATAACCAATATCTGATAGAGCCGTTCCTCTCCCATTTTGAAGTGTGTCATCGATACCGTACTCTAAAGCTTTGTCAGTGTATGTGCCGCCCTTGTTTATCAGTAAAAAATTAGGTCCTCGTTCATTCGCAGCAAAAATATCGACTTTTTCTGATAGAATATGCCCTGCTACGACAGAACGACCACCGGTCGTAGAATTTATTCCAAGTGAAGGTGCGATGTCTTTGATAACATCAGTTTCCAGTTCGTAAAATCTTGTTGGACCCCCATAATTGGAGACATAAATTCCATAATTACCGTTGCCATGTCTATCAACGCAAGCCACCGACCTACCCGCCGTAAGGTTCAAGTTTGCCTGATTTTTTTTAAAACCGAAGATATCGTAAATCGTTTTATCCACGTCTATTAGACGATCTGAATATTTTTTCGTTCCACTATAAGTGTCGGTATTCAAGAAATAAATTTCTTCATATCCATCCTGATCCACATCACAAGCGACAACTCCAATCGATGACCTTTTTTCATCAGCAAAGAGTTCACTAGAATTAATATTTGTATATAAACCATTCTCATAGCTCAGTGCGAGATTAGGATACCGAAACCCTGTAACTATAAACTCCATTTTTCCATCATCATTAAAATCTGTTACCGCCACGCCATAAGACAATCTCGGTACGTTATTTTCTATTTTATCGGTAATGTTTTGAAAAAACTGAGCATTAGCTGTAAGACTGTTTTCAGCTACACCTAAACAGACAGCAAAAATAGCTGTAACAAATGTGCTTTTTTTTACCAAGACAATATATGCCGCAACTTTTCTGAACAGTTTTTTTAAATCCATCTTATTTATTCATCATTATACAGGGAAAATTTTTAATCTTATTTTTTGGGCTAGTTGCTAAGGCCTTTGGGGTGCAGGGTACTAGATAGACTAAAAAGGAAAATTGACAACACTTTTCGTTATTTTCACGATAACGTAAGAGAACTACGGGAAGGATCAAAATATTTTTAAGGGTTATAAGAGACCTGGTAACAAAATATACAGATTTTATCTCATGTACCATTGCTAAGAAATTGATAAGCTATCCACTAGACCACTTATATTTAACATACACCAATGAATAAATTATTTGATTTACGTTACGTAATCATTGCAAGAAATAAATTTTGCAAATACGGTATTTAAGTTGTGTTTATAATACGTTTCTTTACTTTTTGCGTACACGTTCAACCGCGTGAATTCGTAAGGTGGATCGATTACTCCATGTCAATCAAAAATACGAATGCTTGAACGTGGCGTCACCATTCTCTGTAAAATTACTTCCAAAAGATCTTCAACAAGTAGCTCTATTCCTAGACGTTGATGGCACTCTATATGAGATTGAAAATAGTCCAGGCTTGATCAAGCCTTGTTATAGGTTGCAGAAAAAACTGCACACCATCCGTAATAGACTTCGAGGTGCATTAGGGCTTATAAGTGGCAGGACTTTAGATGATCTAGAAAGGCTTTTTGATAAAAATAAAATTTCTTTTGCTGGGAACCACGGAGCACAATTGAGAGATGCACTCCGAATTAAGGAGCACCAGGCCAATACTGAAAACATAAAGGGAATTGCCCATAAAATTAAAGAATTACTTAGTGGACAAAAAAATATTGAGATTGAAAATAAGGGTTCAAATTTAACTATTCATTTTCGAAATTCAACGATCGATAGGAGAGAAATCAATCGAATAATAATGAAGCTTGTGAAATGTGACCCTGGTTTAACTTTCCTAAAAGGAAAGGGAGTTTTGGAAGTTAAACCCCTGAGTCACAATAAAGGAACAGCAATTTCATATTTTATGAGAACTAAACCTTTTATAAAACGGAGACCTATTTTTATCGGTGATGATGTAACCGATGAGGATGGTTTTGAAACTGTCAACAATAAAGGCGGCTGGTCAGTTCGTGTTGGAAATTATAAAAGGAGTAAGGCCAACTTCTTTTTACCTAATGTTAAATCCGTTCACGGAGTGATGAAGCAACTTCTAAAATCAAGGTAAATCAAATAGAGAGTTATGAGTAGAGTAGTCGTTATTTCTAATAGGGTCATGCTTCCCAACGAAAAGAAACCTGAGGCAGCTGGCGGACTTGCCGTTGCATTATATGATACGTTGCAGGAGACAAATGGTCTTTGGTTTGGTTGGAGTGGAAGAATTACCACAAATGAAGACGTCAAACCAAATGTAAAAAAGAATGAAGGAATAACTTATGCCATTGTTGACTTAACCAAAAAAGATTACGAAAATTACTATAACGGATATTGTAACGAAGTACTATGGCCTATTTTTCACTACAGATTGGACTTAGTAGCTTATTCTAAATTAAAATTTGAAAGTTATAAGACCGTTAATGAGTCATTTTCCTTAAAAATCAAAAAACTTCTCAATAATGAAGATTTGATATGGGTGCATGATTATCATTTTTTATTGATGGCAAGAGAATTGAGAAAGCTTAAATGTACACAAAAAATAGGCTTCTTTTTGCACATTCCATGGCCATCAAAAGAAATTTTGACTGCATTACCTGATCATCGAGAACTTGTTGATGCACTATTAGAGTTTGACTTGATAGGCTTTCAAACTAGAAAACATGTACTTACCTTTTTAGATTATATCATTAGTGAGCTGGGAGGATCAGTTGAACCAGATGGATCAATATTTGCTTTAGGTAAAAAGTCTAAGGTAAAGCATTTTCCGATATCTATAGATACCAACAAAATTATAAAAATATCAGAAGAGACTGATAACTCTCCTCAGGTAAAAAGGCTAGTCAAAAGTATTAAAACGGACAAACTAATTATTGGTGTTGATAGGCTAGACTATTCGAAGGGACTTGAGCTTAGATTCGCTGCGTATAATCATCTTCTAAAAAATCATAGTGACCACATCAGATCAACAACTTTGCTTCAAATAGCCCCTACCTCAAGAGGTTCTGTTTTTCAATATAAAGAAATAAGAAAACAATTAGAGCTTAGTGCTGGAAAAATAAACAGTGCGTATGGTGACTTTGATTGGACGCCAATAAGGTATCTCAATAAAGGATTCCAGCAAAAAAGTCTTATGGGATTTTTTAGAAATAGTAGAATTGGACTTGTTACACCACTAAGAGATGGAATGAATTTGGTGGCAAAAGAATATGTAGCGGCTCAACGCGCGAGTGATCCAGGGGTACTAATTTTGTCAAGATTTGCAGGCGCAGCAGAAGAATTGCCAGACGCATTAATTGTTAACCCTCATGATCCCGAGGGAGTAGCAAATGCATTGAATTATGCACTAAAAATGCCTAAAAAGGAACGCTTGAGGAGATGGCTTAATGCTTTTGATCAATTACATTCTTTTAATATAAATATTTGGAGGACTCACTATATAGACGCATTGGAAACATCAATAAATACAAAGTAATAAGGTAATAAAGCATAAATGAAGACACTTTATTCTTTTAAGTTAATTTTTTGAAAACACTATTCGTGATTTTCACGGTAACTCATTAGAGGCATCAGAAGTATAAGAATAATATCAAAAAGTTATTAGAAACCTCATAACTCCTTATAACAATGTCCGCTTTTTTATCCAATGTACCGTAGGTTCGAATCCTACCATCCCAGCCATTTGTCCCTAAGTGCTTAGTTATTCTCTAGCATATATTTACCTTGGACTACTCCATTTTAAAATTTTACTTATACATCCGCGCAACTGCAGGGATCACTCCTCTGTGGTTCAGGCTTTGATCAACTGAAGATGGGTTCAATATCTTTTGTAGATAGTCCAATGCATTCTGCGGATCACAATGACCACACATGAAAATATCAAGTGAAGCAAAATTCCGTTCTGGCCAAGTATGTATACTTATGTGACTTTCAGATAAAACTGTTACACCGCTTACGCCCATACCTTCGCCAAAAGGATGATAGTAAGAATGCAGAATCATCGCGCCAGCCTTGCGAGCACTTTCTTCTATTGTTTCTTTTATAAAATCTAGATCGCCCATTCGTTCCACATCCCAAAAATCAGCAAGTATATGCCTTCCTGCAAATTGATCACCTGTTTTTGAACATGTTACGAAATAATCGCTATCGAGATGGTTCATTTTATACTGCCTCCTTTTCTTTCTTGGAACTTTTATTAATGTCATCTCGGATCCATGGAGGAAGAACAAAAGATGCCAAATGCATTTCTGGACTGTAATGTCTAGTTTTAAAACATTCTCTTTTAAAACGTTTGTTTAGTGTTTCTAAAAGAGGTAGTGACCAAGTGGAATTGAGAACTCCAAAACCCAGTGTCATGTATCCGCCATAATACGTTGGGATCGCAACAATATAACAACTAGCGCTCAATCCTGCCTCCTTTAGGCAAGATAAAGTACCTCCAACCTCACCTGGTTGGAATTGAGGGACGCCTCCTTGAGTAGAAACCACAGCATTTTCCTTAAGAATTTTTACTAAGTTTTTATAAAATTCATGGCTGAATAATTTCTCCCCAGGGCCAATAGGATCGGTTGAGTCAATTATAACCGCATCGAACTTTAAATCTGTTTCTTTCACATACACAAAAGCATCACCAACGATTAGTTGCACTCTAGTATCTTTGTAAACTTCACCTCCATTATTAACGCTAGGTATATAGTCCACGCAGGCATCAATCACCATCTGATCAATTTCTGCCATGACAACTTTTTTTATGCCTTCATGCCGAAGAACTTCGCGTAAAATCCCACCATCACCACCGCCAATAATAAGAACATTCTCTGGTTTTTCATGCGAAAAAAGGGGTACATGCGTCATCATCTCTTGATAAACGAATTCATCACACTCTGTGATCTGAATTGCACCATCAATGGCTAATACACGACCAAGTGTATCGTTCTCGTAAATTGCAATATCTTGATATTCGCTTCTTCCTTCAAATAAGGTTCTATTGATTTCAAAACCCTGAAATGCCTTACTCCCTTTAAGGGTATAAATGCTTTCAACATCTTCTATAAAATTACGCCGCGCGCTCATTTCTTTCCTCCTCAGTAAAGTTTCTTACATTACCCTGATTTGCATTGTGAAACCCCCTGTCCATATTATGCATATTGGCTTGAGTAGGTTTGAAATATTTTTTACAAATTTTAAGCGCTAATTCGACGTCAAATGCTTTACAAGAGAAAACATCAATATACACCTGTCCAATATTTTCAGCAAAATGTGCGGCAATATTGGAAGTTTCAATCATCTGAAGTAAAGTGTAGCCCGCAGCCTCATGGGAATGCGCAGCAAAATGCTCGATTATTGGTTCACCGTAAGCTACCATGTCAATAGCCTGTACAAGCTTTTTACTCCAATTCAGTATATTTTCTTCATCTGCTAGTAACTCTTTGGGACAACCGTTGAAGTCTAATATTAAATGCTGACCCCACGGTGCTCGCGCCGAATTAGTTTCATTTTGTGTAGTCATTTCTTTCTCCTTTAATGATTGGCATGGACCAACGTACTAAAAAGAAAAAGCTCGCGATAAAAGGCTAAAACGTTAAATGCTCCATTAGCAAGATTTCCAGCTATGGCATACAACGTTATTTAATAACGCAAACCCTCTCAAAACTAGGCGGATGGGACTTTATGCAGCAAGCATCAAACAAAGCCCGCCCCGAATTAAAAACATTTACGCCGTTGCATAACCATTATCTGAAATTTTCAGGGGTTAGAGACACGTGCGTAGCCGCATATATACAAAGTTTTTAAAAAAAAGAAATAAAAAAATTCTTCGGCGTAAATTTTTTTTCCAGCCTTAGTCACATTCCATTTTCTCAAGATACATCAATATAAAGCAAACTAATACCCCTAAAAGATAATTCCTGTTTTACATTTTGCTGTTTCTAGAAATCAAAATCCCACCAAAAACAATTAGACCACCCCCAGCAACGGTTGAAATCGTTAAAGGGTCTTGGAAAAATATAATTCCTACTATAGATGCAAAGAAAAGATGAAAATATGAAAATGGTTGCAATACACTAGCCTCTGCATGGCGATAGGCATTGGTAAGCAAAAAGTGGCCTACTAAGCTAAACGTACATAACAAAATTAGAAAGTATAAATCAGATAATTGTATCGGCTGATAAAATAAGGGACTGGGTATTGTGATCGCAATTGCGGATACTAGAGATACCCAAAAAAAACTCGTTTCGGTATTATCTGTAGAAGCTACCTTTCTTGTAAGTACCGCATAAATTGCGAAGGTAACTGCAGCGATCAAAGGTAAGGCAGATACTAAAGAGAATTCAAGATTTATCGGATTAATAATGATAGTTACTCCTAAAAATCCTACCCCGACTGCTACTATTTTTGTTCTTGTAATTTCCTCTGCTAAAAACAGCCCAGACAACAGCACGGTTAGGAGAGGGAAAACCGCCATTAGTGCGTGTGTAACTATTAATCCAACTTGGGTATATGAATAGATAGCCATTAATAATGACGAAATAAATAAAAGGCCCCTAAAAATCTGGGCAATTGGTTGCTTTGTCTTTAAAATTGAGAGTAAAACACCTGGGCCTCTTAAGCTGACTAAAATTACAAAACTTCCAATTACCCAAAATCGGAACATATTGATGTTTAATACATCATAAAGTTCGGCCATATACCGCGACATCCCATCCATCAATGCGAGAAAAAATGTCGCTATAATCAGAGTAATTATTCCTTTTTTTGATGAAGTGGTCATAATTATTGCTGTAAATGAAAAACAATCCAACTAATGGACTATTTAAAAAAATTTAGCAATATATTTAAAACTAGTACCCCTCTACCATAAGAATGTATCCTGTTGAGTTTTCTTTGCGTATATCGATTATTTTTGCATACTCTTCTGACTCATAGAATTGCTTCGCTTTTTCAAGAGTATCAAATTCAACTACTACATCACGATTACCCTGCGGGGTTCCTTCAGCAATAATTTGATCGCCACCTCTTATTAGGTACCTACCCCCAAAACTTTTTATTATGTTTTCTGTTTCGGAAGCGTATTGTTGATATTTTTTTGGATTTGTAATTGTTATTTGTCCAATCAGATAGCCTTTTTTCATAGTTCAACCTAAGTATTCTCAATTAAATTTATTTTACTTTAATTTTGGCTGTGTCTCAAATGTCCGATCCGTTTCGATACATTGTACCCAGTCCAAACAAGACTTTTTCCACACTTGCCTCGTGGGATGAAGGCTCTTTCTTTGTCTAATCGTCCCGACTCTCAACCCAAAAAAACCCGATTTTCCATTTTCAGGTTTAGCATAAATTCTTGTTCCACACTTTCCACAAAATGCCAACTCACGTTTTGCTCCACTGTCTGCTAATTTAATATAAAAGCTCAATTCTCCTTTTAAAAGATTGAAACTATCATTAATAGCACCAACGACACAACCAAATGCAGTGCCAGAATTTATCTGACAATCCGTACAGTGACAGATTGTTGTTGTCTCTGGGTCAACAATCGCTTCAAACTGAATTTGCCCACATAGACATGTCCCATCTATATTCATTCAACACCTTTCTAATCCTTAAATGCTTCAGAGTATGGATCCTTTAATCCTAAGAGTACAACTAATTTTTAAAAATAACCCTAGAAAGTTCGTTGAATATATATAGAAATAACTCATGCCTTGGTTAGATGATCGATATTTAGGAATTATTGTTGCTTTAATGACAGTTTCTATCTGGGCTGTTTTCATAGTTGCTACTAGATTTTCCGTAAGCACTAACTTTACGGTCGAGGAGATTTTATTTTTAAGACTAGTACCGAGTACCTTGATCATGGCACCTTTTATGATCAAATATGATTTGATCCCCAGAGGTCTGTCTTGGTTAAAAGCTGGAATGTTAATGATTGGTGCTAGTGCTGTTTTCCCATACATTGTTTCAAGTGGACTATCGTTTGCACCAGCTTCCGACGGTGGAGTGCTTGCTCCCGGTATGCTACCTTTCTGGACCGCACTAGCTGCTTTTTTGATTTTAGGTGAAAAGTTAGACCAAGTTCGTCGAGCCGGATTGTTTGTTATACTTATTGGAGCTCTATTGGTTGGCTTATGGCAAATATTATTTAATTCTGATGAAGGAGTATGGAGGGGGCATATTCTTTTTCTTATTGGGTCTGGATTATTTGCTGTCTATTCAGTTATTTTTCGGCAAAGTGGACTTACTCCTCTTCACGGTCTTTTAATAGGTTTGTTTTGGGGCACTCTATTTATAATCCCAATACTACTTCTCACAGGAAAGGTAAACTTCAACAATGTATCTCCATTGGATATAGGCATAACTATTGTCATTCAAAGTTTAATAATCGGTATTTTAGCCACCATTCTTTTCAACTACGGGGTTCGATTAATAGGAGCATCAGAGATGGGAGCCTTTGGTGCTTTAACGCCAATACTTGCAATGCTAGGAGGAATAATATTTTTAAATGAGATCGTGCCAGCAATCAAAATGGTAGGCATTTTTCTGGTAGCCATCGGCGTATTTTTGGCATCTGGGATCCTGAAGCTAAAGCGCCACAAAAACAAAAAATCATTGGGGAAAGAACATTACTGAAATGATACAAGGAACCAAATTTGACTGAATATCTTTTAAAACTACTCTTTAGTCAATAATAGAGGAATGAAACTTGGAAACAATACTGTTATGGATGGCTGGTGCACTTTTTGCTGGGTATTTGTGTAGGTTAATATATGTCCCCACAATAGTGGGATTTATTTTATCCGGTTACTTATTCTCACTTTATGATGGAAGCGGACAATCATTATTAGATTTACCATCTGAAATTGGCGTAGAGCTTCTTCTATTTTCAATAGGTCTGAAAATCAAACCATCATCACTTCTAAATTCCTCATTATTTTTAGTATTTTTGATGCACTCTTCTGCTGTTTTTTTAATTTTTCTTCTACTTCTCAATCTTGGTTTAAGCCTAGAAATCAAATTGCTCATCTGTGTAGCCTTTACCTTCTCCAGTACAATTATAGCTTCAAAGGCTCTTGAAAATCGAAATGAACTAACAACCTTTCATGGCAGACTGGCTATATCATTGTTAATTTTTCAAGATATCTTAGCGCTGATTGTACTGTTACTTACAAATGATACATCATGGACGCCTTCAACTCTCTACCTTCTTGCTTTACCCTTATTAATCCCAATACTAAAAATATTATTAGAGAAATTTAATCCGAGTGAGGAATTAGAGCTTATTGCTACAATCTTACTTGCTCTGCTATTAGGCTCTGCTCTTTTTAAATACGCTGGATTGTCAGGAGAAATAGGTGCACTCACTTTAGGCATGTTAATGGCTAGCTATAAGTCTGCAAAACAGCTCGGGGAACGAATATGGACGATAAGAGAGATCTTATTAGTAGCATTTTTCTTCTCGTTGGGGATGAGCTTAGATCTAAATTTACAAATTATTCAAAGTGCATTCTTGCTAACAATCCTCATTTTTATTAAATCGATTATTTTATTTGGCCTTCTGTTAGTATTTAAGCTAAGAGCATATACAGCTTTTTTAATAGTTATTTCGTTAGCAACTTACTCAGAATTCTCATTGATACTTATATCGTCTTGGGAACAAAGTGGGCTTTTAAATTCAGAGACATTCTCCGTTCTAATCTGCACTATATGCTTTAGCTTTGCTCTAGGTGCTATCTTGAATAACTCAGTGCACGAGATTTTTGTGGCTGTTGAGAAGTATTTAGTTAACTTTGAAAGACCTCAACACCATCCAGATGAGCAACCTCATACATGTGGTGAAGCCGATGTTATGGTGTTGGGTATGGGACGAGTGGGTAGTGCGATTTTTGATAATTTGTCAGCTAAAAATGTAAAAGTCGTGGGTTTTGATGCTGATACTAATCTTGTTAAGGAACAGTTAAAATTTGGGAAAAGGGTTACATTTGCTGATGCGGAAGACCCAGGATTTTGGTCAAAGCTAAGGTTTGGCAAATTAAAAGCCATTATCCTAGCTTTACCAGAATTTCATGCTCAAAATTGGTCTACACAGCAGGCAAGGCGCTACGGTTTCAAAGGGAAAATAATTGTGCCAACACGATCCCAAGGTAATCCCGAGACGCTAAAAATTTCCGGAGCTGATGAAATATATGATGCTTATCAAGCAACAGGTATTGGCGTAACTGAAATTTTTTTAAAAGACTAAACTGATTTTAAGAAACTGAGGAATACCAAAATTTAATTTTAAGAGGTGAATTGATGGAGAAAAAGTTATTAACTATTTTTGGGGCTGGCGGTTTAGTTGGTTCAAGCATTTTAAGAGAGGCACTAGATAGAGGATATCATGTCAATGGCACACTTAGAGATATTGAGAATCAAGCCAGAATTACTAGATTAAAAAGCCTTCCTTCAGGAAATAATGCCAAATTTTTCCCGGCAGATATGGCGGAAATTTCGTCATTAAATAATCCTCTCATCAATTCCGATGCAGCTATTATCTGTTGTCTTATACCTACATATAAAGGCTTTGACGGAACACCTGCAATAGAGCTTGATGATGAAAGAGGCTATAATGAAATTATCAAGCCCACAGTGGATGGGTGCCTCAATATTCTTAAGTCAGCAAAAATAAATAACGTTAAGAATATCTTAATTTGTTCTTCTACTTCTAGTACCAACCCCATTACTCAAGTTCTAATAAAAAACGAGCTAGATCATTGGTCTGATGAAAAAGAGCAATGCAATTCAAAAAAGTATACATCAGCTGCTAAAACATATATGGAGAGAGCAGCGTTCAAATTTTGTAATGAAAATAATTTGCGCCTGTCCGTATTTCTACCTACTGGGTTGTACGGGCCGGCCATATTACCAGAGCATTTAAAACATAATCCATTTTTATGGATTAAAAGTGTCCTCGAAGGGGGACCTCCAAGACACCCAAAAGTGCCAAATGACTCAGCTTCGTTAATACACCTCCAAGACTTAGCAAAGCTATTTTTGGCGGCATACGAAAACCCTTCAGCTTCTGGTCGATACTTTGGGGTCTTGGAAAGTTTCCATTGGAATGACATTTATAAGGAATGTCAGAAGCTAATACCAGACATGCAAATGCCTGAACCAATGTCAGGAGATCCCGTAGCACCAACACAATTTGATTTTAAACGAAGAGATAGTCTTGGAATTAAGATAAGGGATTTCCCCACGATCATGCGTGAAACCGTTGAATGGATAAAAAGTAAGCCATTTTAAAGCAAAAATCGATACGTTATCATTCAACGCTTTTTCTTAAATTTAAGTCAGTCACTAGCAAATAGATACCTACAACTGTTGTAAAGATTGCTATTTACCAATTCAAAGGATCTAAAATTGAAAATAAAATCCCAAGAAATACAAAATTGGCTTTTTCTTGGTAGTAAAAATCGTATTAAAGCTCTCAATTAGCCATGTTATTGATAATATCGTAGTCATTGCAGGCAGCATAATTTATAGATAAAACTTTAAAATAAGCTAAAAATAAGTTTAATAAAAAGAAAGTGTTCTCTGTAAGGTGCTAATGCCAAAAAATAGTTCAATAGAATTAAAAAAAAAAATCGAAACTCATTATGATGATCGAGACCTTTTATGTTTTGGGAATAGACCAAATGACTTTCTTGAAATTTATAAAAATGTCGTTGACAAATACCCAAAACGAACCGCTCTAGTTTTCAAAGATAAAACTGTAAGTTATAAAAAACTCAATGAGTTGTCCGATAGCTTTGCTGGAGGGTTGTTGAAATCTGGACTAAAAGAGAAAAATATCCTCGTTATCAATCTCGTAAATAGTATTGAGTTTGTAGTCGCTCTATTTGCTTCATTCAAAATCGGTTTAATTGCTATGCCTGTTGGTCATAGACATAAAAAAGAGGAGCTTATTTCTCTTTATGATGATGCAGGGGTACACGCAGTTTTATTTGATAAAGAAACAGAGAAAGAACAGCCTTTTAGCGAAGATGATAACTCTATTCTTTTTATAACTACGCAAGCTGAGACCCAAACTGGATGTCTTAAATTTAATGAATTAGTTCAAAAAGGCGGTGAGAAAAAGATCACTTTAAAAAAGATCGATGAGGAAGGCCCAGCCATACTATTATATACCTCTGGTACTACCGGTCGCCCAAAAGGAGCTATATTGACCCATCTTGGGCTAGTCCATTCTTTTCTTCATTTCCAAATAGAGCTCGGACTTAAAGATGGTGAATGCACTATTCTTGCTGTACCTGCAAGCCATGTTACTGGATTAGTAGCTCAAATTCTGACCTTAATTGGATGTGCGGGGAAAATTGTCATAATGGAGCATTTTGAAGTACAAGAGTTTGCAAGTCTTGCAAAGAAGCATGGATTAACATATTCAATACTTGTTCCAGCAATGTACGCATTACTACTTCATCGCAATGCGTTAATTGCTGAAGATCTACAATCGTGGAGAATAGGTGCTTTTGGGGGGGCTCCAATGCCCGATGCCGTTAGAAAAAAATTGGCTGCAAAGTTGCCATTCCTTAGTTTAAATAATGCATACGGTGCAACTGAAACCACTTCCCCTACCACTATCATTCCAATTAATTGCGATGACCCAGGTGATAGCGTAGGTCTTGTAGTGCCTTGTGGGAAAATTAAGATTGTTGACGAAAATAATGAAGAGATAAATCAAGGTGAGCCTGGAGAGCTATGGATTAAAGGTCCTATGGTTGTACCAGGATATTGGAAAAACAAAAAGGCTACTCAGGACTCCTTCGAAAATGGTTACTGGAAGTCTGGTGATATCGCCAGCCAAGATGAAAATGGTTTTATACGAATTCATGATAGAAAAAAAGACATGATAAATCGTGGAGGATATAAAATTTTTAGTGCCGAAATAGAAAACCTAATGATGTTAATGGATGAAGTCCAAGAGGCCGCTCTGGTGCCCTACCCTTGCCCCATACTTGGCGAAAGATCACACGCTTTTGTGTTTCCTTCAGCAGCCTCGCTCGAGCCTAATGAAATTCGGCTCCAACTGTCGGAAAAAGTTGCCGACTATAAGGTTCCCGATAAAATTACAATCACCACAGAACCACTTCCACGGAATGTAAATGGTAAAATTACCAAGGCTCCTCTTAGAGAGAGGGCACACAAAGAATTATAATTTTCCAATATTAATTTTTAAGTTTTTAAATCTAAGATTATGTATTGATTTGAAAATTTTTATTTAAACTTATTTTGATTGTTAAGGAGATGTTTTGAACGATAACTACGAAAATCTATTATATAATGTAAATGAGCCCATCGTCTGCGAAGCCTGCCTCAAAGAATATAAAAATTTAGATAACCCAGACATAGCTCTGAGAGATTATATAAAGGTAGATGTAGGGTTTACTCGAATTGGCATTCAAGTTTGGTGCCAACGTCATGAGAAAAATATCTGTCACATTGATTTTGAAGGAAATAGACCTCCAGCTGACTTCAGATGCTTAGAAAAGAGCTAAAGATGCAAAACTTTATTTATAACCAACCTGAAGCAAAGTGCGATTTTTGTAAGGCAACAGAAAATCCTCATCCTGATTATGATGAAACAATTCCAATAACCAGAATAGATATTGGAAAAAAAAGAGAATTAACCCTATGTATAAATTGCTTTTTTATGCATAAAGAATGTTCTGAAAAAAAAGGTCACCCCCTAATCGCTTATTTATCAAAATTGAATAATTTATCTCTTATTTTGAATAAATCTAACAAAAAAAAACCTCAAACCTAATTGTGATCTATACATGAATGAAAAGAAAATTGTAGTAATTGGAGCTGGAGTCTCCGGATTATTATGTGGCAAAAGATTAGCCGAAGCTGGTCATTCAGTTCTTATACTTGATAAAGGAAGGAATATAGGTGGGAGGCTGAGTACACGACGAACTGATGGAGCTGTATTCCATCATGGTGCAAGTTCCTTACCTGACTTTTACAGTCATAAAGAATTACCAGAATTTGGGTTAGAAATATTCAAAAAAGCAGAGAAAGAAAAAATAATTCAGCGTAAAGGAAATCTATTTGAGCCCATTAATTCAGTTGCCGACCTTGTAAATTATTGCGGGGCAAATTTAAATACACGGAAGAGCTGTGAGGCTATCTCGTTAAATTTACACAATAAGACAATTGTTGTGGAATGTAGGAATGGAGTTCATGAAAAAACGCCTTATGATCTTTTGGTCCTTTCAATACCTCCAAATCAAGCTAAAACTCTAATTAATAAACAAATTAATAAGTTTGACAGTCTAATAGAGAAAGTCCAAATGAGGAGCTCTGCAGCAGCTCTCTTTTCCTTTGACATAAATCCAGAACCTGTAAAAGAAAAACATTTCTCGAACGAAAAAATTCTTATTCAAGTAGAAAATAATCGATTCAAATGTGAGCAGCAGTTATTCTGCTTAACTGTTCACACTAAAGAACCTTTTGCCAGAAAAGTCGTTAAAAATGACAAAGATACAATTAAAGAGCTGTTGCTTAAAGAGATAGTAGAAACCGTCCCCTTTTCCTTACCTAAACCAATTTACGGTGCTGGCCACCGTTGGCTTTATGGATTCACCGAACGATCTTTGGGGAAATCTTGGCTATTTTATAAAGAAGAAAATGTCGGTATTTGCGGCGATTGGTGTTTAGGTGGAACAATTCTAGATGCAGCCTCGAGTGGAATAAAGTTAGCGGAACATATATTAACTCGTTAAAATTTTTTAGACTTGTTTATTTAAGCCTTTAAAAAATACTTTCAGCAAACTCTATTAGCGACTCTTTTGCTCCTTCATTATTAAGCCGAAAGCTATCAACTTCAGCTGCCCAATCTTTATCATTAAACTCTTCCTTTCCGCGTTTATACCAATCTTCTTCTGTTATATCGTGTTCCTCATCACTACAGAGCTTTGCAGTTAAAAGCCATGATTTAGAGTCTATATCTTCTAATTTTTCTACTAACTCGAGACAATTATCTTTATTTCTAGCCAAAAACTCTCCAAATATTACCGGAGCTGTTCTGGAGTCAGAGTTTGTTTTTCCTTGTGCAATTGGGTCGATGTCTAATGCTAGCTTCAGCGCATCTAAGCCTTGATCGATTTTTCCTAATCGCAGTGATACTTCCCCATAAACTGATAAAACTCGTGGGTCATTGGGAACCATTTTGTAAGCCTTGGAGGCATGTCTTTCTGCTACTCTAAAATTTCTACCCGATAAATTAACCTCGGCCATCAATCGATGAACCTCAAAATCATTGTCATTAAGTTCATGTGCCTTTTTAAGGCATCCTTCCGCTTCACTCCATATATCAGCCATATCACCGTCAATAAAGCCTCTACTCATACCTTGGCCAAGAGCACAGGCTTTCCAAGCATACGCTTGGCCGTTAGTTTCGTCAGCTTTTATAGCTTCATCGAAGGTGGTTAAGGCATTTTGTAACGCATCCTTTTGTATTTTGTGGTGTAAAACTTTGCCCTTCAAAAGTAGTTCGTAAGAAGACAAATTTTCAGTGGGTTTTCTTTGAGCTCTTTCCAAGCTCGATAATTCAATCTCTCCCAAAAGTTTTCCAGAAATTTGTCTAACTATTTCATCTTGTACATCAAAGATATCCTCGATGATTTTATCAAACTTTTGGCTCCATATCTGGCTATCATCTTTTGCGTCAGACAATTCAACTGAGATTCTTACCCTTTTGCCAGATGAACGAATACTTCCAACAACAACGTAATCAACGCCAAACTTTTCACAGAATGCTTTCAGATCCATCTCGTTGTCTCTAAAATCGAAGCATGATTGTCGAGAGACTAACTCTAATTCTCTTATCATGGAAAATTCAGTTATTAAGTCCTCTACGATTCCATCTACTAAATAACCACTATCTTCGTCATTGCTAGCATTCGAGAACGGCATGACAGCTAGCTTTGGCTTATAATTTTTCTCAGACTCCTTTTTTGCGTAGCTCCTACCATCAGTCTTCTCTACTTTTCCACCTGTTGGAGAAATGCCAAACGTCTGATAGCTATCGGAAATATTCTTTAATGCCTTGGTACCCGCATCTTCTACTTTGAATTCTATTTTATTATCAACTTGATCCTTCACTGTTGATGAAATTAGTATTTGGCCAGGAGTGCAAGCAGCCTCCAACCGTGCAGCTATGTTAACACCACTACCATAAATGTTATCCTTTTCAACAATCACATCATCCATATGCACTCCCACTCGCCATGTCATGATTGAGCTTTCTTCGGTTACTTTATTTCTTTCATCAATAGCTTTTTGAAAATTTATCGCAGCGTTGACACAGGAAACGGGACTCGCAAATTCAGCAATAACAGAGTCTCCGGCGGTATAGAAAATTTTTCCACCAAATTCTTCAATATAGGGATCTATAATAGAACGACAGGCCTTTAAATTATCTAGTGTTTTCTCTTCATCTTTTTCCATTAGACTGCTAAATCCCACACAATCAGTTGCCAAAATAGATGTTAGTCTTCTGTTTACACTAGCCATTTTTAACCCTTCTTTTTTCCGTTTGACCTTATAGAAACGACCAGCCTGAAGCGTTAGGGCTCCTTCTTTTAGATCCATTTTTCCCGCAAATAACATTTCTAGGTAATCGTTTAGAATCAAATAATATTATTTTTCAGCCAATCTTCAATGGAATTTTTATCTTTTGAAAAAAATCTTTTTATATTCTGGTCTTGCTAAAAAATGAGAGAGTAACGCTGCTAATAGAAAGAAACCGAGCGTAGCATACTCACGATAATCAGTTATTCCTTTCTGATAATAAATAACAAGGCCCGAGCCTCCTATAGACTTTAAATATATATCAAGAAACTGGATCGGGAACATTCTTTCCTTACCAAACAAAAAGTGCCTAATAGCAAGATAACCAAAGGTAAGAAAAACACTCACCCGCACGATTTGCCATCGATGAAAGGGAATTTCCTCTGTTGATTGATTAAATTCAAAAGGGAAAGAAAAAGAGTAGCCCAACAGTGCAACTATACCTGCAAAGAGCGCCCAGACCCCAAGTAGAAAGATCATTATTTGTGCTAATAGTCTCAGTTACTTCCCTCAATTGCTTAGAACATAATAAAGACACAAAAAATAAATTTGTGAACTGTTTACACGGTTAACGATATCACATTTTCAAATTTTTTCAATTTAAGGGTATTTTCATCTAAATCTAACAACCAGTTTAGATAAAAATTTTGGCTACTAATTCCTTACAACAGAGGCACCTTCAATTTTAATATCTGTTGCAACTGCTTCTTTTTCGTAGGTAAAGGCAAAAACGCCAGAAACCTTATTTTCCTTAAAAACGAAGCTATTCCTCAAATCACCTAGCAGTTTTTCTGAGTCATCTTCGAACTTTTTCAAGGCTTTAGCATCCTCAAATTTCACGTGAATATTTAAATCACCATCTTTACTTATTAGTATATTTAGTCCTAGAAAATCATATTCTGCTATTTTTCCACCCAAGGACTCTGAGCAAAAACCCGCCGCTACTTTTGCTTCACTAACACCAGGAAACTTAAACTGATAAATCACTGCAAACATCTAAACATCTCCCAGTTCAGAAAGCATATTATCGAGATTGACTTGAGCTTGTTCTTTAGAAATTGATATTCTCTTAAATATTCCTTGATCAAGATCTAATTCACTTTGGAACTCTCTAGCTCTCTTAGTCATCACTCCAGATGCGTCGAGCAAGTCGTATTTTATCAGACTTTGTTTTCCTGATTCATCTATAGGTCTACCTTCAATAACCGTCAAAAAATTAATTGTGTCTTTAATAGTCATATCTGGATTATGTTTAATAACCACCTTGAGCATATCAATAGCTCGAGATGCAGTAATTTCTCTTTGATCACCCTGTGTTTCAAGTTGATGTGCTAGTCTTGCTGCGAGCTTTTGTATTAATGTAATTTGATTTTCGTCGAGGTTTTTTCCCAACTCCGTATCTACAACGCATAGCGTTCCCAATATTAGTCCACCCTGAGTAACTAAAGGGAACCCCCCGTAAAATTTTACGAATGGGTTTCCAGTAACAACGGGATGATTTTTAAATCTCTCGTCTTTACTACAATCCTCAACTATTATCGGGTCAGTGCTGTTTAAAGCAAATTGACAAAATGTTCTTTCTCTTGGTGCACTATCTGACCCATCCTCGGGCAAGCCAACATGACACAACATATACTGCCTTTCTTCATCGATAAGGCCAGTGTAGCTAACAGGCATATTTGATATTTCTTTTGCTAGCTCTGTGTAGATTAAAAATAACTCTTCGTTGGCAACATCCATAACCCCCGTCTTTCGAACTGCCTCAAGTCGTCGAGTTTCGTTGCTGGGAATAGGAGCTGGTGAGAAATCACTGTAATCGTCCAAAAAAAATCCTCTTTCTAAAAGTTTAGTTTATAAACCCTTTATTTGGATATGATATTAACGGTCCTAACAGGTTTTTCAACTCTTTCGTTATATTTATTGCCATATGAATTATCACGTGCATCAAAAAATATATGGCATAAAATAAGGCACTTTTTTTTTGTAATCGGAAAATCTTTTACCGTAAATTTTTTGGAATCTTTTTTCTTTCAACAGAGGACCAAAATAGCAATAAAGACTGTATGACAACGCAACGATAAATAAGTCCAAACTCATAGATGGACTTGTCCAAAGGACTAGACTGAAAGATAAATAAATGGGTTGCCTTATTATCGAAAAAAGACCACGAGTAGGCATATCAGGAAAAATGGGGGGTTTCCCCTGATATAAAGATGTCCAGCCTAAGGAACCAGTTTGAACTTTATATCCTGCCTGTATAGATGAAATAGATAATAAAGCCCAACTAATTAAGTTAAGTATGATCATGTATAAGCTTGCTGGTGTTTCAATTTGCCAAATAAAAACTCCAGAAAAATTCCAGAGAGAGAATAAGAGTATAAGTTGTATGGAAGCTATAGTAGCGTAGACCGTTGTTCTAAGAGTTTTGGCATAACTTTTAGGCGCAAAAATCTCTAATATCTTCATACCACGGTTAGATAGAAAAAATGAGTGGCCCATAGGAAACTGAATTAACAACAAAAGATTTATTACCACTGCACCAAAGCCTTCGAAGGGTCCAACTGAAAATTGAAACCCGGTCAAAATCGTAATAAACATAACTGCGCCAGCCACTAGAAAAATGCCATGGCACAAAAAACCATAAAGTAAAGCTATTGTTTTGTTACCTGATTTATCCATGAAAAAAATATAGTTTGTCTTTAGAAAATGGAAACATTAAAACTCAAATTCTTTTTGTAATTTTGACTTCTTTTTTCTTGCTTTTAGATAATCGTTTTCAGAAATTTTTCTGCTACCTATCTTTCTCCAAATAGCTTCTGATTGGGATCTTGCTATTTTTAAGTTTTTCAGATGATGAATTCTTGTTGAAGCGCTTTCCCTTGATAGTTTCTCGTCAACAATGGGGCTATAATATTTACCTAATAATTCTGGTGTCTCCCAGGGCGTATGGATGTTTGCCCGAGGCATATGCCTTAACTCTGGAACCCATTTTT
>CACJWR010000016.1 GCA_902596985.1 uncultured Alphaproteobacteria bacterium | reverse complement strand
AAGGGATATATTCTAAGACTACTGGAAATCTTTCAGATTTTTTACTAATCGGCTTCCAAACTTTAGCTGAAAGTTTAATTCCGTCTGGCATTTCTATTGTGAGATGTTCAATCTCCTCAACTTTAAAGAGCTTTTTTTTTATTGATACTTTTCCCAATTAAAAAACCCTTACATTCTGGTTGCTAAGAAGTTTTTGAACATTTGAAATATTCAAGCTATTCAGGGATGTTTTATTCTTTATCGTCTCGGCAGCGGCTACTCCTGCTCCTTGACCGGTAACTGTGCAGCAGGCCATATTTCTAGTTGCAGCATGTGCGATATTACTTCCCCCTATAGCTCTTCCAACAACCAGTAATCCTTTTATATTTTTGGGAAGCAAAGATCGATATGGAATATGCATATACCTACCCGTGGTGGGCAGCACTAGAACTCCGAAACCGTCTATAAACTCAGGGTATATTCCAACACTGTCTTCAAACCTGCACTCATTTTTGACATCTTCATCTGAGAGGTTGTATACAGAATCTATTTTATACGTATCTCTAATACCAATTGTCATTCCAAAGTTTCGTAACTTGCCAGCCGAACATCCAGGCATATATTCCTTCAAAGCAGCTATAGCTTCTAAAGCTGCTTTTCTCCCCTCTATTTCACCCTTAGTTAAACTTTCGGGATCAGTGCCATCTATCCCATTAAGATGAACCAGGTTTAGATAAGTTAGTTCGCCCGTATCATGTATTGCTCCCCATGTTCCGGAAATTGTTTGCAAGTCACTATCAATCAAGCCAGAATCTTTCGCCTTTTCAAATGGTTTGCGAAGAAAAGGTGAAAACATGTCATCTTCTTTCCCAGATGTTTGCACCTGCCAATTCTTATCACTCCAATCGCTATATTTTTGTGGATCACGCGCTATTTCATTCATAAACTCTTCTTTATTTACACCAGACATATGAAACATAACGGAGGCAGATATCATGTCCTCTTTTTTATTTTTGAAGACTTTTACTCCACTACGCCTAGCTACGTCGGCATCACCAGTTGCGTCAATAATAATTTTGCCAATAATTGCTTCCCTGCCGGCTTTAGATTCCGTAATCACGCCTTTTATTTCTTCACCTTCTAAAATAGGAGCACAGAAGGCGCGATGTAGCATTGGCCGGACACCCGCCTCTAAAACAAGATCATCTGCTACCACCTTAAACCCCTCACTATCAATCTCATAACTTTTCGATTGAGACTCAGGTACTGCTGCATTACTTTCTATTGCTCTTTGTTCATATTCAAAAGCTAATCCACCAGCCTCTACGGTTTTCTCATGGCGATACCAGGCGAAGCCCTCTACTCCAACTGACGTTATGTTACCCCCAAAGCACCCAAATCGCTCGATGAGTATAACACTCACACCAGCTCTGGCAGCTGCAATTGCTGCGGATAGTCCCCCTGGGCCAGAACCAACAACGATAACATCTGCTTCACCCACAACAGGGGTTAATCTCTCAGGTTCTCTAATTTCCATTGTAGTACAACGTAGTCATACGGCATTGTCCAATAAAAAGATTTGTGAGGCAAAGCAATTTTTACTTTTTAAAAAAATAATTAAACACAAAACGTAAAATAAGAGGGGTCAGGCCTATAAGACAAAAAATGATTAATATTTGTGGAGATAAAATTTCAGAAATATGACTTATTTTGTTTATTTGAGATCCAAAGTAAACATAGATTATGGTCATGGGAGTAATACCTATGAATGTTACAATGCTATACGGAATGACTTTTATTGGGGTAAAGGCCATAAAGATATTAACCAGATAAAATGGAAAGATAGGTATCATTCTAATCGCGAACAAATAGAACACACCATTTTTTATAAACATTTTTTGAAACGTATCAAAAGAAGCTGTGCTTTGATTATTTATAAAACTTTTTAGAAAGTAGCGTACCAAGATAAAACTTAATATCGCTCCAACTGTAGCAGATAAAGTTGATAATAAAGTTCCCTGAAAAACGCCGAATAGTATTCCTGAAAATACGGAAAGAATTGTTGCTAATGGTATGGAAGCAGAAACGACAATTATGTAAAGAAAGGAAAAGAGACTTTTGCATATAGTTGGATATTTGTTGCAAGTGTATTCAATTTCGTTTTTTATATCTAAAAACTTTTTTAGTGATAACCCGTCAAGAGCATAAAGAACCAACGAAAAAGTTAAAGCTAGCGATATATAACCCAAAAATCGTCTCAAATTTCACCCCTCCTAAAGGGAGACAGTGAGCATGCCTATTGCAATACTACTTTTCATTCAAATAATATGGTTTAGTAGACACGGTATATTGTACTCCTGTAAAGAGGTATGTTGGTTCATGGAAGGCTTTAACGTTTCGGTAGTAGTTCCTACATTCAATAGAGTGGATTTTGTATTAGAGGCAATTAAATCTATTTCAAGTCAGACTTTTCAACCGTTAGAGATCATTCTAGTAGATAATAACTCTGGGGATAACACCACGGAAATGGTTGCTAAGCACTTTAAGTCCGTAAAGATATTAATCCAGAAAAAGCAGGGCGTAAGTGCAGCCAGAAATTTAGGAATCCGAGAGGCATCAGGTAATTGGATCGCTTTTTTAGACTCAGACGATCAATGGCACAAACGCAAGCTTGAAGAACAAGTTAAGAGTATTTCTAGAGATAAATTATCTGCTGATTTATCCCACACTGACGAAATATGGTACAGAAATAAGATTTTTTTTAATCAGAAGGAAATTCATAAAAAACGAGGGGGTTTTATTTTTGAAAATTGCTTACCACTTTGTTGTATTTCTCCAAGTAGTGTACTTATTAAAAAAAAGGTTTTCGATAATATTGGACTTTTCGATGAGTCTTTAGACGTTTGTGAAGATTATGATTTTTGGTTGCGGTTTTGCTGTAAATATCCAGTAAATTTTGTTGATCAAAAACTTACAATTAAAAATGGTGGGCATAAAGATCAATTATCAAAAAAGTACTGGGGCATGGATAGGTTTAGAGTTCAAGCATTAGAAAACTTGTTAAGGTCGGCAGTTTTGGATGAATGGCAGCGACAGTTAACAAAGAGTATGCTACTAAAGAAAATTAAAATATTAATACAAGGAGCGAAGAAGAGATCAAATACATTTACTTACAAAAAGTATTTAGAAAAACAGAAGTATTGGGAAGCAGAATAGTGATTGAAAAAAATTTTGAAGGAGTATCTGTTAGGTGGGTGATTGCGTTAAAAGGAGAAGCTGAGGAAATAATAAAAAACTATGCCATGAAGAGGGTAGCAACTACGCCTTTCCCAGTTTATAAAAATAAAGATTTTGATATGTGGCTTATTCTTTCAGGGATCGGACAATTAAATGCGGTTGCAGCTACAACTTATTTACATGTAAAAAGCGATGCCTCATATAATACTATATGGATCAATTTTGGAATAGGTGGAAGCCGAAACTTTAAGGTTGGAGAGCTTATCCAAATAGATAAAATAACATCAAGTGATTTTCAAGATAACTATTATCCGTCACCCTCCGCATTTAAGAATAATAATATTGAACGCTGTAATTTGATAACGGTCAACAATCCTGAAAAAATTTTCGAAAATGATGGCGTTTACGATATGGAGGGTTATGGTTTCTTTAGCTTTGCAAAAAAAATTGCACCTTATGAGCTTGTATCTGTTTTGAAAATAATTTCAGATATACCTGGAACAGACTTATCTAAAATCGACAAACACAGGGTCGAAATACTAGTTTCCAAACAAATTCAATTCATAGAAAAAGTTTTGGAAAATTTACTCGCTTTACAGAAAATGCTCTTTCTACAACTAAGAGATCCCAAATATTTTGATGAAATATGTTTGCAGAATAAATTTACATTTAGTCAAAAGGTAACTCTGCGAAAATACTTGACTCAATGGCAAGCTAGATTTCCGCTGAGAAATCCATTAGATGAGATTAGACAAAAAATGACAGCTTCTCAAATTTTAAAGAAATTTTCAGATAATCTGTTGAGATGAACCATGGTTGACACTATTTACGTAGAAGATGAAATAATAGGTACTAAAAAAGCGCAAGAAATTATTTCAAAGTTTAGACACGCAAAAGTTACAAATATCAAAAGATTTGGAGAGGTATTTAATCCATCAAACCAGAATTTTAGGATTCAGAAAACAAACCCTGCTTTAATTCTCGCAAAAAAACAAAAAGGATTTGTTCTTGATGCCCCCAAGGGATTTGGTATTGGAGATCAAAACAATTATTATTTCTCTCACATGTACAACTGCTTATACGATTGCTCTTATTGTTTTTTACAAGGCATGTATAATTCAGCAAATTATCTAGTCTTTGTAAATTTTCATGACTATCAGAATGAAATCGAAAAGACTATAAAAAGACATAAAGAAAAAAAAATGACGTTTTTTACGGGCTATGATTGCGACTCTTTGGCTATGGAACCAATAACAAATTTCATAAATGATTTTATTCCCTTTTTTAGTCGGTATAAAAAGGCCCTATTCGAAATAAGGACAAAAAGTATCAATAACACGGTATTCAGAAAGCATGATCCACTAACAAATTGTATTGTAGCATATAGTCTTATGCCGGAGCCTCTAGCACAGATTTTAGACAAAAAAGCTCCGTCAGTTTCTGCCCGTATAAAAAATATTAAATACTTAGCAAATAAAGGATGGAGGATTGGATTGAGATTCGATCCATTAATATATTGTAATAATTGGAAGGATCAATACGCTGAGTTATTTGCAAATATCTTTAAAGAAATCAAAGAGGAAAACATCCATTCTGTTTCTTTTGGATCGCTAAGATTTCCTAAAAGTTTTTTCAATAAATTACTCCAATACTATCCAAATAGCGAAGAATTATCATTTTTAAGATCAAATGATAAAGGTATCATTTCTTACGATCAGTCGATAGAAAATGAGATGAATGAATATTGTCGATCAGAGCTTATGAAGTATAGTGACGCAAGAAAGTTCTTTTCTTGTGGTTGAGAAAAATTAGGAGATAGCATTAAAAAAGTCATTGTTATAGGATCGACCGGCACAATTGGAGAGGCTGTATCAACACTTTTGCTTAACAGTGGTTTTTCTGTGATAGGTATAGGTAGAAAAGTTACTTCTTTGGATGAAAAAAAAGAAAACTATATTCATCATATTCTAGATCTTCAAAATACTGAACTACTAGAGGCGACACTGTCAAACATTGTAAGGAATAATGAAGAGATTTTTTGTTTGGTGCATTGCGCCGGGGTTGGAGAATTTTCCAATATAGAGAACTTTTCTTTATCGAAAATAAAAGCCATGCTAGATGTTAACTTACTTTCTGTTATCGTATCAGCGAAGGTCGTGTTACCTCATTTAAAGAAAATAGATAGTGGAAAATTAATATTAATTGGTTCTGAAGCCGGCCTAAAGGGAAGGCAAAAAGGATCTGTTTATTCGGCTACAAAATTTGGTTTGCGCGGGTTTGCTCAATCAATCAGAGAGGAAACAGCAAAGAATAATATATTCGTTACAGTAATAAATCCAGGTATGGTAAGAGGAAAATTTTTTGATGATAAAAATTTTCGGCCCGGGAAAAGTGAAGATAATGCTATTGAGCCATATGATATAGCAAAATTAGTAAATTATTTGCTAGATGAAGAGAAAGGCATGGTTTTTGATGAAATAAATGTATCCCAAATGAAAAAAGTTATAGAATTTAACAATAGCTAAGGGCCAAAATATGGGAAATGAGTTAATAGACAAATATGCTTTTGAAGCAGTGGATTTAATTAGAACAAAGGAAGTAAGCAGTTCTGAGCTTTTAAAAGCCTCACAAGAAAGGCATTTAGAAGTGGATGAACAAGTTAATGCGCTACCCTACACTTTTTATGATAAGGCTCTCACAAAAGCAAAAATTATCAATATTGATAGTGAGAGGCAAAACAAAAAAAGCCTTTTAGGATTACCTATAGCAGTTAAGGATTACAATGATGTAGCAGGAGTTCCCACTACATTTGGCTCAAAAATATTTAGTAACAATATTCCATCGAAATCAGACTCAACAATTGCCCGCTTAGAACAAAATGGTGCACTCCCTGTGGCTAAATCAAATGTTCCAGAATGGGCAGGGGGACACACCTTTAATCCAGTATACGGGGTTACAAAGAACCCCTTTAACAAAAATAAAATCGCCGGTGGTTCATCTGGAGGTTCCTCAGTTGCTTTAGCTACAAAGCAGGTTTGGCTTGCAACAGGTAATGACTTAGGTGGAAGTCTTAGAACTCCAGCTAGTTTCAATAATATTGTTGGCTTACGACCTAGTATAGGAGTTGTCCCCAGGGGTTTACGTTATAATAGATTTGACCCACTGTGGGTCGAAGGTCCTCTGGCAAGATGTGTGAAAGACATTGGTCTAATGCTTGATGCTATGTCTGGCTATTGCAAAACTGATCCATTATCTTTTGACCATACATGCAGTTCCTTTCTTGAAGCCGCTGATGCTTTTGAATTACCGGCAAAGGTAGCTGTTACGGAAGACTTAGGTTTGGTCCCTGTTGAACAAGAGGTAAGGAGGGTCTTTAGAACTGTAGTCCCTAACCTAAAAACTATTGGGTGTGAGGTAGGAAGTGATATACCCGATTTTAATGGTGCGATAGAAAGTTTTCATACATTAAGAGGTTTATTAATGGCCTATATGTTGGGTGATCTCTATAAGAGTAAAAAAGATGAAATTCTGGTGGATATTGTAAAAAATATAGAGGTTGGTTTTGAGGCATCGAATGATGAAATAATAACTGCAGAAAAAATACGGCAGGACCTTTTTATAAAAGTTGATAGATTTTTTGAAGAGTACGATTTTTTGATCTGTCCAACTTGTTCCGTTTTACCGTTTGATATTGAAACTCCTTTTGTAAAAGAAATAGACGGGGTCTCATGTAAAACATATATAGATTGGTTTGCGATAACATTTGCACTGACCTTGAGCTCGTGTCCAATTATTTCTCTTCCAGTTGGCTTTTCTAGTCATGGATTACCTGTAGGAATTCAAATAATGACTAAGCCAAGGCAGGAGGACAAACTTCTAGCCTTTGCGAAGGTTTTGGAGGAAAAAGTTTCGGTAAATAAAAGTAGTCCTATTTAGACAACTTTTAGATTTATATAGGAAAAAAAGCTTTAGCGTTATTTAATCTAAACTTTGAAATAGTACTTTTTCCATTATCAGATTTCAAGAAGGTAACAATTTTTTCAACTGCTCTGAATTTTACGTTTTTACATTTCTTTGGGTTTACAGTTGTTATAGCGTAAGTATTTAAATCTTTATTATCATACCCAACTATTTCTGAGTCTCCTTTGCTCTTAAAGGAATACCAAGTTGCTGTGTCAGTTATAGTAAATGCTCCAAGTTCATTTGCAATCATTAAAGTAGCTCCTTGCCCAGAGCCGGTTTCTAGATACCAAGTTTTTGGAAACTCCTCAGGCACAAGAGCTAGCTCTCTCCAAAGAGACAACTCCTTCATATGAGTCCCAGAATTATCGCCACGGGAAATGAATTTCTCTTTTATATTATAAATCGTTTCCATTATTTCTCTTATTTCATTACCCCTAATATCAATCTCTGTTTTAGCTTTTCTGGGACCAACAATTACCCAGTTATTATACATAAACTCAAACCTTTTTAATCCATAACCAGTTTTTAAAAACTCAAGTTCCGCGTTTTTCGCATGCGTTATAAGAACGTCTCCGTCACAATTTTTCATATTCTTAATTGCCTGTCCTGTACCAACAGCGACAACCCTAATTTCAACACCCGTATTTTGTTTTAAAATAGGAGCAAGGTACCGATAAAATCCAGAATTTTTTAATGAAGTAGATGATTGAATAATAATATTATCCGCGAAAACATTAGAGCTTGATAAAGCTACTAAAACTGAGAGCAAAAGGATACATGAAAGGATATTTTTCAATTTATTTTTCCCGATATGTATTTTCTGGCTTCTTTGGTTTTTGGATTTTCAAAGAAATTTTTAGCTGACGAATGTTCAATTACTCTACCAGTGTGAATGAAAACAATTTCGTCTGCTAATCTTCGAGCTTGATTTATATCATGAGTAACAAAGAATATCTTCCGAGATGATCTTACTTTTTGAATAAGATATTTTTCAATTAACGTGGTTGAGTTTGGCTCAATATTGGCTGTTGGTTCATCTAATAATAAAATTTCAGGATCAGTTATTATTGCCCGTGCCAGACATAATCTCTGTTTCTCACCAGCCGATAGAGTCAATGCGTTCTGATGCTCTTTTTTATCTAATCCCATTAGACTTAGTAATTCTTTAGCGAGCGTACTTTTTTCAGATGTTATTTTTTCCAAAACGAATAACATGTTTTTTAGAACACTTCTCCGCAGTATAACTGGCTCTTGAGATACGAAGGCGCGTGTTTTAATTGATAGATTCCCACCTTCAAAAGTTATGGATCCACTACATGGTATCAAAAGTCCTGTTAATAGCTTTAACAAAATTGTTTTACCCGCTCCATTAGCTCCGAGTAAAACTGTTATCCCATCTCCATTTAAAGAAAGATTGGTATTGTGTAAAAGGGTCTTTCCTTCAATATTAAAAGAAAGGTCATTTATTCTTATTTGGGTATCTTCAGAGGCCATCAAATGGTACTCCCAGGAGTTTTGAGATATTTTCCTCGTAAAAACAAAATGAAACCATTTAGTACTATTGCGGTCGCTAACAAAATAATTCCTAAACCCAAAGCCAAATCAAGATTGCCCTTTGAGGTTTCTAGTGCAATAGCGGTGGTCATAACCCGAGTAATATGATCTATGTTTCCTCCTACAATTATGATTGCGCCAACCTCAGAAATAGAGCGGCCAATACCAGCAAGTACTACAGTTGTAAGCTCAAACCTGCTATCAACAATATAAGCTATCACTGATTTTAATTTTGCTATCCTATATGAACGGAAAAACTCATGATAACGGGTATGTAAGCTTTCAATTATTTGGAACGTTAGACAACACACTATGGGTAAAATAAGGATTACCTGAGCAATTATCATTACCGTTGGTGAATAGAGGAGCCCCATCCATCCTAACGAACCTGAACGAGAAAATATTAAATATACAAATAAGCCAACAACTACTGGAGGTAAGCCCATCATTCCAAAAAGGATGGAAACAACAATATTCCTGAATTTAAAATGTGTGCTCGCTAAAAATGCTCCAAGAGGAATTCCAAGTATGCTTGAAATCAGTACGGCATAGAATGTAATCTTGAACGATAGAAGTATAATCTCTAGTAATTCAGCGTCTAAAAATAAAATTAGACCGAGAGAACTAATGAAAGCTTCTGATATATCATTCACGTTTTATAGCGATATGTATTTTTGTAAGTGGAAGTCTTCATCTCCAAATTCATGATCAATTAAGACCAATCTCTTTGCGTAATGACCAAGGTCATATTCCCAAGTCATTCCCATTCCACCATGCAGTTGAATACTTTCCTCTGCTACCAAAGTTCCTATTTTCCCAATTGAAAATTTTGCCGCAGAAATAGTCTTTTCTCTTTCTGTTTCGTCGTCAAAATAAATTGTAGCATTAATAACTGAAGAACGAGCCTGCTCTATTTCAACTAATAACTGTGCCATTCTATGTTGAATAGCTTGAAACTTACCGATAGGTACACCAAATTGCTTTCTGGTTTTAAGGTATTCAAGAGTTAATTCCTTTATTCTTTCCATAATACCGAGGGCCTCGGAACAAATTGCAAGAATACCAGTATCTATTGCATGGGAGACTATTGAATAGCTCATTCCAAGTTCACCAACCAGTTCCTCTGATGAGATACTTATATTTGTAAAAGTCAAATCAGACACTCGGCCCCCATCTATAGTAGCGAAGCTATCAATTTTTATACCTTCTCGATCAGTTGGAATACAAGCAATTGAAATACCTTCTTCGCTGGAAGCATCCCCGGTATTTCTACAGGTTACCAAAAAGTGTGTTGCCTCAGCTGCATGCTTTATCATTCGCTTCGCGCCTGAAATCTTATAACCTCCATCAGCTTCTACAAATAGTTTCGTTTCTACAAAACTTTTCGAGTACTCTGTATCTGTCTCGCTGTGGGCTAAGATAGGTAGACACTCGTTTTCAAGAATCTTTTTTACAAGAGATTTTTGAGCATCATTTCCTTTTGATAATACTTTGGCAGCAAGTATCCCGACCTCCAGAAAAGGCTCTACGACGAGGCCTCTTCCTAAAGCTTCAAAAACGGTTGAAATATCTAGTGCTGTGCCGCCAAACCCGTCTAATTCTGGGTCTATAAGAGATTCGAGAATCCCCAGGGTTCTCATGGATTCCCAAGCTGTTTTTGAATATCCAAGATCAGAATGTGCTGCGATATTACGATCAGAAAGACTGTATTCGTTTTCGAAATATTTCTTAAGAGTGTCAAATAGAATTTGCCTCTCAGGACTCGGTTTGAAATCCATTAGTTTCTCTTTCCTATAAATTGAGCATTAGTTTTGAAATTATATTCTTTTGGATTTCGTTTGACCCTGCATATATAGATTTTTTTCGATGATTAAAATACTTTCCTGACGCGTATGCAGCAGCCTTAGGAAAAACTTCTGCTCCGTTATAACCTGCAGAAAGTGCATCTGGTTCATTAACAAAAGCGCGTTTCCCAAGTGATTTTCTCGTTAGGTTATCTATATCTTGCTCTATCTCGGATCCTAAAATCTTTATTATGGAGCTCTCTGCCCCAGGTGCCTCACCATTTTCTACAGAGGCCAGTGTCCTTAAATTTGTTATTTCTAGATTTTGCAGATCAATTTCTATCTGTGCTAATCTGGATGCGAACATTGGGTCGTTAGACAATGGTTGCTCATTCTTTTTTGCATCATCTGCCAACTTCTTAAGCTTTTGGATTTTTCGTTTTGACACTGCAACATTTGCATTGCCAGTTCTTTCATGAGTCAGCAAATATTTGGCATAGGTCCACCCTTTATTTTCTTCCCCTACAAGGTTTTTTGCGGGAACTTTTACGTCAGAAAAAAATATTTCGTTAACCTCATGACTACCGTCTAATGTAATAATAGGCCTCACTTCGATTCCCGGAGAGTTCATGTCAATCAGAATAAATGATATTCCCTCTTGTGGTTTTCCCTCGTTTGAGGTTCTAACTAAGCAAAAGATCATATTGGCGTGTTGTGCAAATGTCGTCCAAGTTTTTTGACCATTTACGATGTAATGGTCACCATCTCTCACAGCACTTGTCTTTAAAGATGCTAAGTCTGAACCAGAGCCAGGCTCAGAGTATCCTTGGCACCACCAGTCTTCACCGGTCAGCATTCTAGGCAGCCAATAATCTCTTTGTTCTTGAGAACCAAATTTCATTAAAACTGGTGCGAGCATGCCAACTCCGAATGGTACAATTCGAGGTGCTCCTGCGGAACCACACTCTTCTTCAAAAATGAATTTTTCAACAACATCCCATTCTTGGCCACCATACTGTTTTGGCCATGTGCCTGCTAGCCAACCTTTTTCATTTAGCTTTTGATGCCACCTTTCAGAGTCCTCTTTAGTGATAGGGATTCCATTTTTAACCTTTTCAACTACTTGGGGTTCTAAGTTGTCATTCAAAAAACTACGTACTTCAATTTGAAAATTTTCCTGTTCTTTAGTAAAATTTAAGTCCATTTTTTTCTCCAATTAGTTCAAGCTGTTAAAATCCTTACCTTCTTCTACAAGCTTTACGATTAGTTCTGCCGGCTTCCAAAAGTAGGGGTCTTCTTTTTCAAATTCTTTTAAATCATTAAGTATATTTTCAATGCCATAAACATCTGCGTATCTCATTGGTCCTCCCATATGTCTTGGGAACCCATATCCGAATAGTTTTGTTACATCTATGTCGGATGGTCTCAAGGCCATCTTTTCTTCTAAAACTTTAGCACCCTCGTTAACCATGGCTGCAAAGTAGCGTCTTCTTATTTCATCTGAGGATAGGCTCCTAGCTTCTATGCCCTTAACTTTTCTTTCTTCTTGGATAATTGATAGAACCTCAGGATCTTCCTCTCCTCTTCGTGCTCCAGGTGTATATTTATAATAACCGCGTCCAGTTTTTTGTCCAAACCAACCCTTTTCACAAATACGGTCAGCAATAGAAACATATCGTTCTTCATTTGATCTAAATGCAGCTTTACGTTTTCGATCAGCCCATCCTATATCTCCACCTGCTAGGTCAAACATTTGAAAAGGTCCCATAGGGTATCCGAATTCTACTATTGCTTTATCTATATCATATGGTGAGGTGCCATCTTCCATCATGTAGTTTGCTGCCTTTGCGTAGTTTTCAAGCACCCGGTTCCCGATAAACCCGTCACAGTTGCCTGCTCGCACTGGCACCTTCTTAAGAATTTTTGCTAGTTGAAAACCAGTAGCCACAACATCGTCTTTCACATTAGTTGGAACAACTATCTCTAACAGACGCATAATGTTTGCTGGAGAAAAGAAATGAAGACCAATCACATCACCAACTCTATCTGTCGCCGAGGCAATTTTGTCTATATCTAGATATGAGGTATTTGATGCCAACACGGCTCCCTCTTTTGCGATATCATTAAGTTGTGAAAAGACACTTTTCTTAACTTCAAGTTCTTCAAATACAGCTTCAATTATCATGTCCTTATCCGAGAGGTCTTTTAGATGAGTTGATGTGGAGTAGTTAGATAAAATCTTATCCGCTTTCTCTTGGGACAATCTTCCTTTTTCTACGTCACGCCTATACACCTTCTTTACATTCTCAATACCTCGCTCGAGACTCTCTTGATCCCTTTCTACCATGGTAACAGGTAGACCTGAGTTTAGTGCAGCGATCGTGATACCTGATCCCATAGTACCCCCACCAATGACACCTAGTTTCGATATAGGTCGGGGTTTTGCACCTCGTTCTAACTCAGGGATTTTATTGCTCTTTCTTTCAGCAAAAAAGGCGTGGATAAGGCTTTTACTCTGGTCGCTATCCATTAACCCCTGAAAGGTCTTTTGCTCGAAGTTCATACCACCTGCGTAATCGAGCAATACTGCTTGCTCTACGCAGTCAATAATTTTCTGTGGAGCATTTAGGTGAGGACTATTTTTTTTCCACTTTTCCCTTTCTTGTGCGATTACTTCTAAGTTCTCGGAATTGTTCTCAACTCTTTCTTCACTTTTACTCACTCTTTTTAAAGGGGTAGCATTTTCAATGACTTTATTTGCGAAAGCGATAGCACCGCTCTTGAGGTCATCAACGATTTCGTCAATTGCACCAATTGCGAGTGCTTTTTCCGCTTTAACAGGTTTCCCTGTTGTCATGATATCAATTGCATTTTTTACTCCCACTAACCTAGGCGTTCTTTGCGTTCCGGCAGATCCTGGCAGCAAGCCTAAATGTACTTCTGGAAGTCCAACTGAAGCATCTTTAGTTGCTATTCTAAAGTGGGTTGATAAAGCAACCTCAAAAGCACCACCCAGAGCGAACCCATGAATTGCACAGATTACGGGTTTCTCGCTTTGTTCAATTAAATCACATACATCAGGTAAATGGGGTTCTATGGCAGGCAGATGAAATTCTGAAATATCAGCACCTGCTGAAAACACATTTCCATCACCGTGAATGACAATTGCTTTTATCGTGTTATCACTTAATGCTTCTTCAACACTCTTTCTTAAACCAGCTCTTACACCTTGGCTCAGAGCATTCATAGGAGGGTTAGATAGAGCTATGAAAGCTATTTCATTTTCTTTTGATAAATGCGCTGTTTTTGTCATAAATTTCCCCCTGACGATGTTATACACATATAGAATAGTGTTGAAAAATAAGAAATCTAGTGAAATGATACATCTGGAAAGTCTCTAGTCAAGAGATTGGAAAAATTATTAAAGTTAATTAGGGAGAGTATTATGAGAGCGGTAATTTGTTCTAAGTTTGGGTCGCCAGAAGATTTGGAAGTTAAAGAAGTTGAGGAACCAGTTACCGGCGCCAATCAGGTGAAGCTTAAAGTAGAGGCGTGCGGTGTAAATTTTCCTGATACTCTAATTATTAATAATAAATATCAATTTAAACCAGATCTGCCTTTCTCACCAGGTGGCGAGGTTGCCGGTATTGTTGAGGAAGTGGGAGAAGGAGTAAAAAATTTTGTAGTTGGTGACAAAGTAATGACGACTACCATACACGGAGGCTTTGCAGAAAAACTTGTTGTGGGCACCGAGATGTTAATGAAAAGGCCAGAAAAAATGAGTGGCGTTGTTGCCTCTGGCATTCAGATTACCTACGGCACTTCGATGCATGCGCTTAAACAAAGAGCGTCATTACAGAAGGGCGAAACTCTGTTGGTGCTCGGAGCAGCTGGAGGAGTGGGCATCTCTGCAGTAGAGATAGGTAAAGCAATGGGCGCTACTGTAATAGGGGCTGCAAGTACGGATGAAAAGCTAGAAGTAGTGAAGAAGGCTGGAGCGGATCATTTAATTAATTATGGAAAAGATGATCTGAGAGAACGACTCAAAGAAATAACTGGGCAAAAGGAGTCGTATGATGTTTTGTATGATCCGGTTGGAGCTGATCTATTCGAACCAGCACTAAGGTCTATTAGGTGGAATGGTCGTGCTTTAGTCATTGGTTTTGCTGGTGGAGACGATAAGATACCTAGGGTTCCTATGAATTTGCCTCTACTTAAAGGTTGTGCAATTGTAGGGGTTTTCTGGGGTTCTTTTAGAGTAAGAGAGTCAAAAGAGGAGCTTGCTAACTTTCAGCAACTATTTGAGTGGTATAATAACGGTGATATTGATCCTTTAGTTTCAGACGTATATCCATTAGAAGAAGCTGCTGTTGCTCTCAGAAAACTGATGAACCGGCAAGCAGTGGGAAAAATCGTTTTAACTACTGAGTAGTTTTAATATAACCAATAGAACTTTTAGTAACCCATTTGTCGCACAGCTAAATCTCTCATGATTTCTTCGGAACCACCTCCGATAGCCATGACCTTCACCTCACGGTAAATCCTTTCCACTGGATTTCCTCTGAGATATCCAGCTCCACCCATTATTTGCATTGCCTCACTTGAGCAATACTCAAGCTCTTTGGTAGCAAAAAACTTTGCCTTCGAGATTTCTGCGACCGGAACTTCTCCATTATTCATATTCCAGCAAATATTATTAACTAACGCTTCAAGAGCATCAATTTTCGAGGACATGTTTGCTAGCTTATGACGTATAACTTGATGCTGAATTAGGGGTTTTCCAAAAGTCTCTCTAGTCTTTGCCCATTCTATGCTTTCCTCAAGGCAGACTTTCATCATCCCTAAAGAACTAGCGCACATGCACATTCTCTCTATATTGAAATTCTCCATTATTTGTATGAAGCCCTTGTCCTCTTCCCCCATCATATTTTCAGCAGGCACTCTGACATTATCAAAGTACAAGGTTGCCTGATCAGAGCACCACCAACCCATTTTTTTATCAAGTGGTACCCTTGAAAAGCCATCCCTGTCGGCCTCCACGAAAAAAAGAGAAATTCCTTTCAATCCCGATCCACCAGTTCTAGCTCCGACAACAAAATAGTCAGATGTCATTGCTCCCGTTATAAAAGTCTTGCTTCCATTAATAACAAAATGGTTCCCGTCTCTTTTTGCTGACGTTTTCATATTTGCAACATCTGAGCCCCCACCCGGCTCGGTTATTCCCAAGCTTGAGCCTTTTTTCCCAGTGACTATATCTTTAAGAACTCTATCTTTTATTTCCGATGAACACAGTCTTTGTATCGGTTCAAGTGAAATCATTCGCCCACCCATGGCTGCGCCAACTCCTCCAGCTCCGCATTTCGCAAATTCTTCATTGTATATTGCTCTTAGGAAATTATCGTCTTCTCCTAATCCACCATACTTTTCATCAATTCCAAAACCCCAGACACCTAGCGCGCCAGCTTTCTGATGAAGATCCCAAGGTATCTTTCCTTCCTCATCCCAATCGTTGACATATGGCTTGATTTCTTTATCAACAAAAGCTTTTAGCTGGGCTCTGAATTCTTCTCTCTCTGGTGTATCAAATGGGTTCTTCATAAATTTTCCTAATCTGTTATCAAAATTCAAAAAAAGGACTTTTATTAGTATCACATATTTATGTAGACTTAAAAAGACACAAATGAGATCTGGAACGTTGAAAAAAGATTTATTGAAAATTGGGGGCGCATCCGGTTATTGGGGGGATGCGTCACAAGCTACTGAGCAACTCCTTAGACATGATGATCTTGATTTCATTGTATATGATTATTTAGCCGAAATTACTATGGCTATAATGGCGCGTGTAAAGGCAAAAGACCCTAATGCAGGATATGCTACTGATTTTATTTCAGAGGCTATGGTTCCAAATTTAAAAAGGATATCCGAAACCAAAACGAAGATAATTTCAAATGCTGGTGGGGTGAACCCATCGGCTTGTGCTGTAATTCTAAGAGAGAAAATTGAGGAGCAGGGATTATCTCTTAGAGTAGCGGTAATCGAAGGGGATAATCTACTTCCAAAAATAGATAATATTAAAAGTTCGAACCCAATCGAAATGTTCTCAGGCAATGAATTCCCAGAAAAGGAAAAAATTGGCAGCATAAACGCATATTTTGGAGCTCAGCCTATTGTCAGGGCATTAGATAAAGGCGCTGACATAGTGATAACCGGAAGGTGTGTGGATAGTGCGGTGACGTTAGCTGCATGTATGTATAACTTTGATTGGGGCGCAGAAGATTTTGATCTTTTATCTGCGGGCAGTCTTATTGGACACCTTCTTGAGTGTGGAACTCAAATTACGGGAGGCAATTTCACTGATTGGAAATCTATTAAAGGAACTTTTGATCAGATCGGTTATCCAATAGCAGAAATAGAGAAAGATGGAAAAGCGGTTATCTCAAAAGCAAAAGATACTGGTGGAGTTGTAAGCTTTGGCACTGTCGCTGAGCAGATGTTGTATGAAATAGGTGATCCGAAAAATTATCTGCTTCCAGACGTTAACTGTGATTTTTCACATGTTGAAATTACTGAAATAGAAAAGGATCGAGTTCTTGTAAGTGGAGCAAAGGGAAAACCACCGAGTGAAAATTACAAGGTTTGCCTTACTTATGAAGCAGGATTTCGAGGAGGGCACTTATTTGGTTTCTACGGATCAGACGCAACAGATAAGGCTAATGCTTTTGCAAAGGCAGCACTATCAAGATCGAGAAACTCATTGCAGAGAAAAAATTTAGAGCCTTTTATTGAAGAGAGCGTTGAGATAATTGGGTCAGGCAGTCAATTTGGACCACGAAAGAATTCACAGAATTCTAGTGAGGTGTTTGCAAAAATTGCTGTTAAACACGAAAACCCAAAAGGAGTTGGGGTTTTTTTAAAAGACGCGACCGGTCTTGGTTTGTCATCACCTCCAGGGCTGAGTGGTTTCGCTGGAGCACGACCTAAGCCATCTCCGATACTTTCATTGTTTTCCTTTTTATATAAAAAAGATAATGTTGGATTTACCTTGCAATTTGATGATGCACCAAGCGAACCGATTGAAATCGCACATAGGACTGGCGCACCTTCATACAAGGCTGATGTAAATGTTAACGAACCTAATATTTCTACTTTAGATTCAGGATATCAATTAATTGAAGTTCCATTAGAAGCGATTGCTTGGGGTAGGTCTGGAGATAAGGGTAACAAGGCAAATATTGGTATTATAGCGAGACACCCAAATCTACTTCCCCATATCTGGGATACTTTCTCTGAAGAAAAAATAGTAGAAATTTTTTCTCATTTTTTGGAAAATGACAAGATTGATCGCCATTATCTTCCTGGAATTTCAGGAGTAAATTATGTGCTTCATGATGTGCTTGGTGGAGGAGGTACTACTAGTTTAAGAAATGATCCACAAGGAAAAGGGTATGCACAGATTTTATTGTCTTGTAAAATTAGCGTTCCAAAGAATTTACTAGTATAGAGGGTCGAAAAAAATGGATTCAAACAAGAGGTCAAAAGAATTTCGTCGTGAGTTAAGAGAAGCATATTTCCCTGCAATTAAAACGGAGGAAATATTGAATACTACGATAGGAGAAGAACTTAAAAAAGCCTCGAACGATTCTGGTAATATGATGGCATTGGTTCAAGTGCAAGACGATGGCTCTATCGGAAGGTCATGGACATATGAGGAGCTTTGCAAAGATTGTCTTGAGTTGGCGAAGCGAATGTCTTCGCGGCATAAAAAAGGAACGCGAGTTGCAGTTTGGGCACCAAATTACCCTGAATGGGTAATTATAGAATATGCAGCATCTCTCGCTGGATTAATTTTAGTAACGGTTAACCCATCTTTTCAAGAGGATGAACTAAAGTATGTTCTTGAGAAATCGCAGAGTGAAGAGTTATATGTAGCCAAGAGCTTTCGTGGTAATCCGATGTGGGATATTGCCAAGAAAGTTACAGACAAAATGCCGTCTGTAAAGAGGATGGTAGATATACAAGATTGGGATGAACTATTTGGTTTAAATGACAGTGGTGGTGAGTCACTTACTAATTCTCTCCCAGAGGTCGCTCCTAGAGATCCTGTTCAAATACAATTTACGTCTGGTACAACCGGATTTCCCAAGGGCGCAAAATTGCACCATATGGGTCTATTTAATAATGCAAAAAGTTTTCAAACTAGAATGGGTTTGGAAAAGGGCGATCGTTGGTTAAATTGCATGCCAATGTTTCATACGTCTGGTGCAGGGATGGCTACTCTCGGTTGCTTAGCCATGAGAGCGACACATTACATTATGGAGAGATTCGATGCCAAGAACTGGTGTGAGGTAGTTGAGAAGGAAAAAATCAATTTTCTAACTGCAGTTCCAACTATGTTTGTGGAAATATTGGAAGAGTGGAAAAAGGGTAATTATCAAGAATCTAAACTAAAGGGTATGACCTCTGGAGGTACGAGTGTTCCGCCTACACTCGTTAAAGAACTTCACCAAACATTTGGAGTGTGGCTCCAGATCGTATACGGTCAGACTGAAAGTAGCCCAGTGATTACTTTAGCTTGGGCGGATGACAGTCTTGAAAACTTGACTAACTCATTGGGGCAACCCTTGCCAAACTTGGATGTTTCAATACGTGATCCACAGACAAATAAAGTGATGGGCCTAAATGAAGTCGGTGAAATTTGTAACCGAGGTGATAACACTATGCTCGAATATCATCAAAATCCTGATGCAACATCTGAAACTATTGACGATGAGCAATGGTTGCACACCGGTGACTTAGGAACAATGGATGCAGAGGGCTATGTTCGCATAGCTGGTAGAGTTAAGGAGATGATCATAAGGGGTGGAGAGAACATTTATCCTAAAGAGATTGAAAATAGTTTGCTTGAGCATAATGATATTTCTGAGGTGGCGATTGTAGGGCTGCCTGATGAAAAGTTCGGGGAAATAGTTGGGTGTTTTTTAAAGTTTGAAAAAGGACAGAGGCTTACATCTACAGATCTCAAGGCTTTTATTAGAAAGAAAATATCACCACAAAAAACCCCAGCGGTCTGGATTGAGATTGATGAATGGCCGCTCACCGGATCAGGGAAAATTAAGAAATACGCTCTCCGTGAACAACTCTCGGACGGCTTGCTAAATGTTTTGACTTAAATTCGAAGGAATTGAATAAATTAAAAATATACTAAAATAGGTGTTAAGTGTTCGTAAGTAAAATTGATATTTCCTCTCCTTCTTTTGAAATTAATACAAAAGAAAATAAGGCTCTTTTAGACAAAATGAATTTACTTCTAGAAAGGGCAGCTCAGACCTCTGAAAAACGCAGGGATATATTTGAGAAAAGAAAACAATTATCTCCTAGAGAAAGATTGGGTGCGTTGTTAGATCCAGGTCTTCCGTTTTTAGAACTTTTTAATATGGCAGGGTATTGTATAGATGACCCAGACCCCGAAACTAGTATTCCTGGGTCTAGTCTAATTGGAGGGATTGGATATGTTTCAGGAGTCAAATGTTTAATCTACATAGACGATAGTGGAATAAATGCGGGAGCAACTACTATTAAAACTATAGAAAAAGGGCTGTTACTTTTGGAAATGGCAAAAAAACATAAGTTGCCTCTTGTTCATTTGGTAGAAAGTGCGGGTGCAAATCTGATGCAATATAAAGTTGAATTATGGGCATTGGGTGGAGGAGCTTTTGCAGGTCTGGCGGAAATGAGTGCAATGGGTATCCCAATAATTACGGTGCTCCATGGCCTGTCAACCGCAGGCGGTGCATACATGCCAGGTATGAGTGATTATGTAATTGGTGTGAAAGAAAATGGTATGGCGGCACTAGCAGGAGCTAACCTGTTGAGGGCTGCTACAGGGGAAGAGTCCTCAGATAAAGATCTTGGAGGAGCGGAAGTTCATTCAAAAATTACCGGATTAGTTGAGTACTTAGCAGAAGATGATAAGCACGCCATAGAAATTGCAAGAGAGGTGGTCAAGTCATTGGGTTGGGACAGAGATTTTACTGGCGTAAGTGCAAGGAACTTCTTGCCCCCAAAGTATTCGTCAGACGAAATCATAGGTATTGTGCCTACTGATTATAGAAAACCCTATGATGTAAGAGAGCTAGTATGCAGGGTCGTTGATAATTCGGATTTTATTGAGTTTAAACCTGATTACGGAGTTTCAACCGTGTGTATTCAGGCAAATATTTTTGGAATACCGTGTGCGCTAATAGGTAATAATGGTCCAATTGATCCAAACGGTGCAACAAAAGCTGCTCACTTTTTCCAATTATGCGATCAAGTAAACAGACCAATAATTTTTTTACATAATACCACTGGATATATGGTTGGAACTCAATACGAGCACGCTGGAATGATTAAGCATGGTGCTAAAATGATCCAGGCCGTTATGAATGTTAATGTTCCCAAAATAGCGCTTTATATCGGTGCTAGCTTTGGCGCGGGAAACTACGGTATGTGCGGATATTCATACAACCCAGACTTTCTCCTGACTTGGCCCAATGCACAAACAGGCGTGATGGGAGGTCAGCAGGCCGCAAAAACAATGGAGCATGTGCTCAGAAATTCAGCCGCTCGGAAAGGCAAAGAAATTGATGAAGATAGTTTTAGTACTCAAATCAAGGGGATCCAAGAGCACTTTGACAGCCAGTCCGACGCTTTTATAACTTCAGGTAGGTTAATTGATCATGGAATGATTGATCCTAGAGATACAAGAAAAGTGTTAGGTTTCTGCCTAATTACTTGCCTAGAATCAAAAATAAGAAAATTAAGGCCGAATAATTTTGGAATAGCGAGGATGTAAAAGTGAAAACTCAGTTTGAGACAATTCTGGTTAAAGATCACGATAGGTGGGTACGTCTAATATTAAATAGACCAGATGTAAAAAATGCATTATCGGAAAAAATGACTACTGAATTATTATCTGTTCTTGAAAAGGTAAAGGAAGATAAAAATATTAGGGGAGTGAGTATTGAAGGTTCTGGTGACGCATTTTGTGCAGGAGCAGACCTTAAAGACTTTAGAAAGAATTTTGTTTTGCAAACTCCTGACTTTGATCAAGTACGAACAATGAATTTAGAAGCGGGAAAGTTGTTTAAGATACTATCACAGCTTCCCAAAATAGTTGTTGCTCTGGTACACGGACCAGCGTTTGCTGGAGGATTAGGAATGGTTGCTTGTGCAGACATTGTGGCCGTAACAAAAGAGGCGCGTTTTTCACTTTCAGAAACAGCAATTGGACTTACTCCTGCTCAAATATCTCCGTTTTTGATAAAAAGGTTGGGCTTGAGAGTAGCTAGTAAGCTGATGTTAACTGGTATGGAATTTAATGCAAGGGAGGCTGTAGAGTTTGGCCTTGCGGATAATTTAGTCGAAAACAAAGATGCACTAGATGATTTTTTTATAAGTTTTGATAAAGCAACAAAAAAGTGTGCCCCAATGGCTACCGCTGCTACGAAAGAAATACTGAGCTATTCAAGAGACTCAAGCTTGGAGGAGCTTTCTGAATTTGCTTCTGGTAAATTCGCAGAGTGTATGCTGGGTGAAGAAGCAAAGGAGGGCTTAGCCGCTTTTGCAGAAAAGAGAAAACCCTATTGGTATGGAGGTTAGCTTTGAGTGAGTTGCGTTTATTAAGGAAACTACTTGTAGCTAATCGGGGTGAAATAGCTTTACGAATAATGAGGACAGCAAAAAAAATGGGGCTTTTAACGGTTGCTGTCTATACTGATGCTGATGAGCAATCACCACACGTAAATTTTGCGGATCAAAGTGTTAATATTGGTAAGGGTCCAATAGCAGAGTCTTATCTTTCAATAGAAAAAATCATGGAAGTCGCCTTGAGTGCCGGATGCGATGCAATACATCCAGGCTACGGATTCCTTTCCGAAAATAGCGATTTTGCGGAAGCGTGTGAAAAAGCAAAAGTTACTTTTGTAGGACCTTCGTCAAAAGCTATAGAGGCAATGGGAAATAAAGCAAAAGCAAAAGCGATTATGAAAGAAGCTGGGGTTCCTTGTATCCCAGGAGCTGAGGTGGCAAATAAGAACGATAGGGAACTTCAATTGGCGGCTGAGAGTGTTGGATTTCCCTTAATGATCAAAGCTGCGGCGGGAGGAGGAGGAAGAGGAATGCGGCTCGTTAATAATATTTCAGATCTGCAGAAAAGCTGTGAAATTGCGAAAGCAGAAGCCTTGAGCGCTTTTGGGTCATCTGAGATAATTTTGGAAAAATCTATAGTTGAACCTCGGCACATCGAAATTCAAATTATGGCTGATAACTTCGGAAATATAATTTCACTTGGTGAGAGAGATTGTTCAGTTCAGAGACGACATCAGAAGATTATCGAGGAAAGCCCATCCCCTGTTGTTGATGCTCAGTTGAGGACAAAAATGGGAGAAGTTGCATGTCTTGTGGGAAAAGTGATTAACTATTCAGGAGCAGGAACAATAGAGTTTCTTCTAGATAAAGACAAAAATTTTTATTTTCTTGAAATGAATACGAGACTTCAAGTTGAGCATCCTGTAACTGAGATGGTAACTGGACTTGATCTGGTTGAGTTACAACTGAATATTGCTGATAATCAGAAGCTACCACTTTCTCAGGAACAAGTTCAGTTATGTGGACATTCTCTTGAAGTTAGGCTGTATGCCGAAGATCCTTGGAAAAACTTTTTACCAAGCACAGGAAAGATAGAGGTTTGGAGAAAACATAAATCACCTGACACTCGCTATGACGATGGAATTGTAGAAGGTCAGGTTATAAGCCCTTTTTATGATCCAATGTTAGCTAAAGTAATATCTAATGGAAAGAACAGAGAGCAAGCTATCGATACATTAAAGCAATCTTTGCAGAATACAGCTCTCTATGGAGTAAAAAACAATCGAGACTTTCTTATTGCTATTCTTTCGAGTGAAGCCTTCAGACATGAAGATGTTAATACTTCTTTTTTAGAGACCAATGATTTTAGTGCTTCAGGTAATAAACATATGGAGTTCGATGAGGTAGCAGTTTTAGGTGCTCTGTTGATGACCAAGTACTCTGAAACACTTATCGGTGAAGCTATTGGTTTTGAAGATGAGCTTTATGGTTGGTCTAATTCAAAGACAATATATTACCCTCTTTCCTTCAAAGCTAATGATAATATTTACTCAGTTCATATTGAGCTTAAAAAACCTAATTCAATTACAGTTAATTTTGAAGGAGAAAAAATACAAATAGTCTTAAACGGAGATCACATAGAATTGAATGATGAAAAAATAAAACTCGATTTTATTGAGTATAAGGAAAATGTATTATTCGCTAGCTACCAGGGAAAATCATTTAGAGCCGAAATTATAAAAGAAGATTTAAAAATTGAGGATATAGATAAAGGCGGGAAAATAAGAGCTCCTATGCATGGCGTAATTCGTGAACTATTTGTGACCGTGGGAGAAAAGGTGAAAAAGAATCAGGTAATATTAATTTTAGAGGCAATGAAAATGCAGCATGAAATAACAGCATCTATAGATGGAGAAGTCTCGGATATTTATACTAATATAGGTAATCAAGTTTCCGTAGACGAGGATTTACTAAATATTAACAAGGAGGGTGAAAAATGAATTCTAAATTGTGTGAGGAACTAGGTATAGAATTTCCACTATTTGCTTTTTCGCATTGCAGAGATGTAGTTGCTGCAGTTACGAAAGCTGGAGGTTTCGGGGTATTTGGGGCCACTAACCTTTCGGGACCCGAATTAGAGATTGAGTTAAATTGGATAGACTCCCAAGTTAACGGAATGCCTTATGGGGTTGATCTGATTGTTCCAAATAATTTTGTGGGAAAGGGAGAAAATCTATCCGATGAGGAAATGCTTGGAAAAGTTCCTCAGAGCCATAAGGATTTCGCGCATAACATACTTGAAAATAATGGCATTGACGTAGATCCAAATGAATTAGAAGAGGACCGAAAAAATCATTTACGATTTGGAAAAAACATGACTCCAGAGGGCGCTCATGAGTCATTAACAGTTGCCTTTAACCATCCAATTAAAATGATTGTAAATGCACTTGGCATGCCTCCAAAGCAAATGGTTGATATGGCAAAAGACGCAGGAGTTAAAGTTGGTGCGTTAGTTGGGGCAAAAAAACATGCAATTAACCAAATTAATGCGGGAGTAGATATTTTAATAGTAGCTGGTGGAGAAGCCGGAGGGCACTGTGGTGAAGTGTCATCAATGGTGCTCATTCCTGAAGTATATAATGCCATAAAAGATATAAAGGATGTCCCTATATTAGCAGCAGGAGGCATAGCTTCTGGAAGTCAGATGGCTGCCGCTATGGCTATGGGAGCATCAGGCGCATGGTGTGGCTCCGTTTGGCTCACAACAACGGAAGCCGAGACGAATCCAATTGTCAAAGAGAAAATGCTGAGTGCTTCTTCTGCTGATACCGTAAGATCAAAAAGTAGAACTGGGAAGCACTCTAGACAATTAAGATCGCCCTGGACTGATGCATGGGAAAATAGTGACCAAGTGCAGCCTCTACCATCGCCAGTGCAACCTTTAGTAGCTGAGCCTGCATTACGAAAGCTTGATAAGCTATCATTAGCTGGAAATAAGCAAGCTGCTGACCTTGCAACCTATTGGGTTGGCCAAGCAGTTGGTCTGATGAATGAAACGAAGTCTGCTGGGGAAGTAGTACAAGACTTTAAGACAGATTTTATCGAAGCTTATGAGAGACTAAATGGTGCGCTAGAGGAGGCATAAGGTGGAACAGGCAAAAGATTTTTTTGACGAGAGTAAAGACTTATATGAGTTACTGAATGCTGAGGGTGTGGCTTGTTTGTCGACTACGACATTGTTCAAAAACTGGACAATAGAAGATGTAATTGGACATTTATATTTATTCAATGTCGGCGCGGTGGAAACACTTAAAGGGGGAGATCATTATGAAAACTTTTACAAACCAATTAATGATCAACTAATTAAAGGAAAATCACTTGTTCAGGCTCAAGTCCCATGGTTGGACGGAGTAACTGGTCAACGATTAATAGATGATTGGTGGAAAAGTGTTGAGGATGTTTTCGATGGCTACAGGGATGCTGATCCTAAAAAAAGGGTAAAGTGGGCCGGTCCTGAAATGAGTGCTCGGTCTAAGATAACGGCACGACATATGGAAACCTGGGCACATGGTCAGGAAGTCTTCGATGCGCTAGGTAAAGACAGAGAAGAAAAGGATAGAATAAAAAATATAGTGCATATGGGCGTTATTGCTTACGGATGGACTTTTGTTAATAGGAAATTAGCAATCCCTGAGCCAACACCTTATCTGATTTTAAATGCACCATCTGGTGAAGTCTGGCAGTGGAATGATAAAGAGAGTTCTTCAAAGATTGAAGGAACAGCAGTTGAATTTGCTCAAGTGGTGACTCAGGTACGAAATTTTGCTGATACAAAATTGTCTATAACTGGCGAGCCAGCAATTGAGTGGATGAAGTATGCTCAGTGTTTTGCTGGCCCTCCAGAGGACCCTCCAGCAAAAGGGACTAGATATAAAGTCGGTAATTAGAGCTATATCGTTATAACTGTTGAACCTGTTGTTTTTCGCGCTTCTAGTGAATCGTGAGCTGAAGCAATATCGTTCAATGAGAAGGTTTGATCTATTTGTATTTTGACATCACCAGAAACTACTTTTCCGAAAAGAACCTTTGCCATCTCTTGGCAGCGGGTAAAGTCACCTATATGTGTAAAGAGACCAGTTCTAGTTATTTTGAGTGATTTTTTTGCTAAGATACCAATATCGATAGGATTAATATTTCCGGATGCATTTCCAAAGGAGATAAAAATTCCAAAGTCTTTCAAACAACTTAAAGAATCGTCGAAGGTCGTTTTACCAACAGAATCCATTACAACCGGAACGCCAATACCATTCGTTAGTTTCATAACTTCTTCGGCAAAGTTATTCGTAGAATAGTTTATAGTTTGAGATGCACCAAATTTTTTTGCCAACTTACACTTTTCATCAGAACCGCCAGTGCCTATCAATTCAAAACCTTCACTTCTAGCCCACTGACAGGCAATCAATCCGACACCGCCTGCAGCTGCATGGAATAAAATTTGGTCTCCACTTTTCAATTCTGTCGTATTGTGAAAAAGATATTTTACAGTTAACCCCTTTAGCATCATCGCTGCACCTTCCTCAAATGATATTTGATCAGGAAGCTTACAAACTTGTTTAGCGGGCATAACCCTGGCCTCACAATAGGCGCCTGGCGGGGTAGCAGCGTATGCAACGCGATCGCCAGAAACTAAGTGAGTAACACCATCTCCCACTGCTTCAACTATTCCCGAAGCCTCCATACCGAGCACTGCAGGTAGTGCGACGGCATAGTTATCTGAGAGTCGCGTTCTGTGATACACATCAATAAAATTAAGGCCTATAGCCTTATGTTTAATAAGTATTTCATCACTTCCTGGAGAGCCAACCTCTTGTGTAATTATCTTAAATTTCTCACTTCCACCATTTTCATCAATTATTGCTGCCTTTACATTTTGAGTTGACATTTGCATTATCTCCCATAGAAATCAAAATATGTTTTTATTATAAATGGAACCACTATTGTCCAGAGAGTCAATAAAAATTGCACCATCTATACTATCTGCAGATTTTGCAAATTTTGGCAAAGAAATTGAAGCTGTAGAAGAGCAGGGTTGCGATTGGATTCACATTGATGTTATGGATGGTCATTTTGTGCCAAACATAACTTTTGGACCTGAAACCTGCAAAGCAATTAGACCCCATATCAAAACGTTTATGGATGTCCATCTGATGATTTCACCTGTAGATCAATATCTTGAAGCTTTTGCTGAAGCGGGTGCGGATATGATAACAGTTCATTTCGAAGCAGGGCAACACATTCATAGGTCTCTGCAGGCAATAAATAGTCTTGGTGTAAAGGTGGGATTAGCCTTAAACCCAGGCACCTCTCACGAAGTGGCTGACCAGTTAGTAGATTTGGTAGACTTAATATGTGTGATGACGGTTAACCCGGGTTTTGGGGGTCAGAAGTTTATTTCGTCTCAACTAAGAAAAATTGAAAGATTAGCTAATCTAAAAAAGCATAAAGAATTTTTAATCGAGGTTGATGGAGGAATAACTGCCGATACTGCACCTAGTGTCGTTTCAGCAGGAGCGGATATTTTGGTAGCTGGATCGGCTGTTTTTTCAAATGGTAGTGTCAAAAACCCAATTGTATATGGACAAAATATAAAGAGAATAAGGGAAGCTGCTGAAAGCGCCCTATAAATAGAAGGATAAAAAAATGGCAGAAATTCCACCAGTTTGTGATTTTGGTTGGCGAGCAAAAGAGTTTAACTTGCCATCTGTTGATGGAAAAAAATATACTCTAGAAGAAGTTAGCGGGATTAATGGTTTATTGATAATGTTTATATGTAATCATTGTCCTTATGTGCTGGCTATTTTGGATCGAATTGTTCGAGACGCCAGCGATTTACAAAAGCTTGGGGTTGGTATAGCGGCCATTAGTTCAAATGATGTAATTAGTTACCCAGAGGATTCCTTTGATAACATGAAAAAGCTGGCCGCAAAGCATAATTTTACTTTTCCATATATGTATGATGAGACTCAAGAAGTGGCTAAGCTATACGATGCTGTATGTACTCCGGATTTTTTTGGATTTAACAAGGATCACAAACTACAGTACAGAGGAAGATTAGACGCATCTAGGAAAGAGGCCGGTCCAGTCGATTTAAAAAGAGATCTCTTCGAAGCGATGAAAGGCGTGGCTCAAACTGGAGAGGGGCCAAGTGACCAAATCGCTTCAATGGGTTGTTCGATAAAGTGGAAAGTTAACTGATGCGATTAAATGCAGGCAGATATAAAAAAACTATTGCATTTATTTAATCTTTATTGAATGTCCTGCGACGACTAAAGTTACGCTATTGGCAAAACGACCTATGTCTTGATTCAATTTTCCTGATACTTTTAAAAATTTCCTAGACAGTTTGTTAGTTGGTAAAATGCCTAGGCTGGTTTCCTGTCCAACTATAATCAAGGTGGATTTACACTTTTTTAGATCATCTCTAATATCATCAATGCGGCGATCTCTAAACTGACTTAGTGTCAAAATGTTCGATACAGACATTGATATACAATCAATCAAAATTACGTCTTTCGGTTTCGAGCTTTTGAGTATATCTGTGCTCAGGTCAGGAGAATCTATGGTTTCAAATTTTTGGTTTCTTCTCTTCTTATGTTCACTAATTTTCTCTTGCATTTCAGTGTCATATGCAAGGCCGGTAGCTATGTAATACAATTTACCATGGGTGTTTTTTTGGTAGCTTAGCGCTGATTGTTCTGCAAAACTAGATTTTCCGGAGTTGCTTCCCCCGAGTATCAGATATGTTTCAGACATAAATCTCAGTTCCTCATTAGTCGTTGTAGTTTATATACATCTAAAATCCATCCTTTATCAGAACGCAACGTATTTCTTGTTTTAATAATTTCTTTTCCAATTTTTGAAACCTCGCCTTTAATAAGAGTTTGTTCTTTCATTCCGAGATATGCAGCCCACCAGATATAGATATTATGGTCTTTTAAAATTGTGAATGAGCACTCTCCATCTAAAACAACGTATATTGTTTCTGTTCCATCTGGCCATCCTCTTTCCTTTAGAAGCCTGCCTGTAGTAATCAAGACCGGTTTCCCGATTTCGTTAAAGGGAATTCCAAACGCAGAAACAAGCAACTGTATTGAAGAGAGACCAGGAATCAATTTGATGGAGGTATGGTATAAAGCGTTTTTGACTCGCGAAGCAATTCTTTGGCTACTATCGTACAATGAAGGATCTCCCCATATGGGAATTCCGACGTTTATGTTTCCTCTTGCAGTGCTGGAAGTATATTGATTAATTATGTCGACCCATGTTTTCGCAATATCATCATGCCAGTCTATAACTGAGTTGATATATTTTTTATTGGTTAATTGCCGCTCAGGTATAATAAATTCCATAAACTTCACACTATTAGTTTTTATGAAAGATTTACAAATATTCTTTTTAAGGTCAGCAATTTCGGATTTTTCTTCTTTTTTCTTTCCGATTAGTATCAAATTACAACTCTTGATTGTCTTAGCTGCTTCTTCTGTCACATGCTTTGCATCTCCGAAACCTATTCCTATTAGATATAAGTTAATACTCAAAGTAACGGTCCAAAAATTATAACTGCAGGATGATTGCTTTTAATATCCTTTAGATAGATTAATATCTCCTCAATCGTACCCTTTTTAATATTTTCCTCTTTTCTTGAAATGTCTTCCGCCACGAGAACTTTTGTTTTGATATCAAGACCATTTTCTAGAAGAATCTGAGCGAGATTAGGGAAAGTTTTTTTTCCCATGAAGATTACGGTTGTACAATTTGGATCAATTAAGGATGCAATATTTAAGTCATCGGGAAGTTCACCATTGAAATCATGTCCAGTGATAAACTGTACACGTCTCGACATAACTCTTCGGGTTAATGGGATTTTTGCAGCCGCAGCCGCAGCCATTGCTGAAGATACTCCTGGGATTATTTCAAACTCTAACCCATTCTCATTTAATGCTGTAATCTCTTCCTCTAATCTTGAAAAAATACTACTATCACCCGACTTCAGCCGAACAATTTTTTTTCCTGTTCTACCATATTCTACGAGTAATCTAGATACTTGATTTTGCTTTGGTGATGCAAGCCCTGCTCTTTTCCCCACACTCAAAAGTGTGGCGCTTTTTTTTGCAAGATTCAGTATTTCACCTGCGGATAAATCATCATAGAAAATAATATCCGCATCACTAATTCTTTTTACCGCCTGTACAGTAAGCAGGTCTGGATTGCCGGGACCAGAACTGACAAAGCTTATAGTCATTGTTCGCTCCCAATGAGATGAAAAAATGTTCCAGTAGCATTAGAGTTTTTGGAGCCTAACTGACCTAACTCATTTTCGTAAGCATCTTCTACAAAGACAATAGGAGCATCATTTATTTCGACAACTGTCGTATAGTGAAACTCATGTCCAAGAACAGTGGAACCCTTTTTGATTCCAAAAAAAGGCTCCATAGCCTTGGCTTTTCGATATCCTAGATTGAGCTTGCGTTTTTCAAAAGAAGTAACCAAATCAAACATACCAATCATGTCATATGCCTGACCACTTTTTCCAATAATTTTTCTTCCCAAAACCATATAGCCACCACACTCTCCGTGCACTGGTCTTTTCTTACTAAAATCAATAAGTCCATTCTTAAAATTTTTGCATTCAGATAAGCGACCGAGGTAAAGTTCAGGGTATCCTCCTGGCAACCAGACCATGTCATCGCTATTTGAAGGGGGCTCATCGTTTAGCGGAGAGAAAAAGGAGATCTCAGCACCTTGCTTCTTCCATCCCTCTATCAAATGGGAATAAGTAAAGGTAAATGCATTATCTCTCGCAATAGCTATTCTCTGCGCGGGAGGAGTAATTTTTTGTAACGTTGATATTGGAGGAAAGCTATTTCTTGCAGTACAAGCTATTGCTTCGAGGTCACAATTTTCTTCAATGAGTGTTCCAAGCTTAAAAATTAGTTGCTCCAAGTCAGATAAATCTTCTGCTTGGACTAGACCTAAGTGCCTTTCTGGGATAGTTAGTTCGTTAGATCTAGGGATAACACCTAGGATTGGAACTTTTGTTTTTGAAACTTCACTGACTACTAAAGCTTCGTGCCTTTTGCTTGATATATTATTTAGAATTATTCCACCGATTGTTATGTCATGTCTAAATGAGTTGAAACCGGCAATCAAAGCAGCTACAGATTGAGCCTGCTTTGCGCAGTCGACTACTAAAATTACTGGCCAATTCGTTATACTTGCTAGATCTGCGGTGGAACCATTTCCACCTGCACCTTTGCTTATTACTCCATCAAATAATCCCATTGACCCTTCAGCAATACAGATATCCGAAGGGCCCACCATGCCTATCATATTAAGGATATCGCTAGATGACATTGCCCATGTATCTAAGTTATATGAAGGACGATCGGCCGCAACACTTTGAAATTTTGAATCTATATAGTCAGGACCACTCTTGAAAGGTTGTACAGATCCTTTACGGGCAAAAGCGTCAATAAGCCCCAGAGTTACAGTCGTTTTTCCAGCTCCCGACGCCGGAGCCGAAATAATTATACCTTGCCTATTTATGATTTCTTCCAGTGGCATCTATTTCTCTAAATCTCCTATCATAGGTTTCATCATACAATTTGCTTGCTGTAAAATTAGCAGTGTCTAAATGCGGACCAATAAGTATCAAAGCTGTTCTATCCATATATTCGGGTATCGCTTTTTCTATATTACTTAAATCTGAATGAATAATTTGTTCCTCTGGCCAAGATGCTTTCCAAACAACTTTTACTGGGCAAGAACCGTTATAGAAAGGCTTTACTTTTTTGACCACTTTTGCAATATCATGAATTGATAGATGTATCGCAAGAATAGCGCCACTTTTAGCAAAATTTTCTAAAGTTTCATTTTCAGGCATCTTTGATGCCCTACCTTCGGTTCTAGTGAGAACTATAGATTGGGCTATTTGGGGCTTGGTTAGTTCCTGTTTTAAACTTGAAGCGGCAGCTGAAAAAGAAGTTACTCCTGGCGTCATGCTAAAAGGGATTTCTAATTTTATTAACTCACGTATTTGTTCATTCACTGCCGACCATATAGATAGATCACCAGAGTGAAGCCGGGCAATTTCATGACCCTCATTATGAAATTTTTCTATTTTTTTAATAATTTGAGAAAGTGATAGGGGTGCTGTATTTATTTTTTTTGTTGAAGGGTCGCAATGGGATAATATTTCTTCTGGAATGATCGATCCCGCAAAGAAACAGATAGAGCATTTTTCCAAAAGTTTTTTTCCTTTAAGCGTTATGAGTTCGGGATCACCAGGACCTGCGCCTATGAAGTGTACTGTCAATTTAATCTCCATCCATTTCTGCGATTGCGATGGTAGCAAGCCTATCAGAAGAGATTTTCCGCTCACAAATAATTTTGGATGCGGTACCTCCTGCAGCAAGTGCTGCAGCTTCACAAAAACTGCCAACATTTTTAAACTTCATACTCAAATGGGAAACAGTAGGTGTGATAATATTGTAAATATCGTCTTCTTCAATCTGGATCAATTTTAGGCGGTTTGTACTGACAAATTTTAAAAAGACTGCATTTATTGCTTTTTCCTTTGAGGTAGCAACTGTAAAAGCACTATACCTTTTGATATAACTTTCAAATAACTCGTTAAATGAAGTAATAGTAACTGTAGATTTAAAGCCAATTCCTGCAATCATGTTTTAAAGCTCCATTGGATTATATTATATTGAGCTGACCAAATTGTTTTTCCTCCAATAGGCTTAGGCTTGGATATATTAATTTTTTTCAAATTACCGCCGAACTGCTTGTATTTTTTTAACAAAAGAGCCTGGGATTCAAGAGTGACAGCATTTATTACAAGTCGGCTATTTTTACCAAGGGCTTTAATCACTTGGTAAATTAAATCTGAAGTTACTCCCCCACCTATAAAAACAGCATTTGGCGTTGGTAAATCTTTGGCTATCGTTTCAATATTACCATGTTTTACAGTTAATCTTTCTTGTAAGCCAAATTTTTTTCTATTAGCTTTGATCAAAGAAATACGATCCCTTCTTCGTTCAATGGCAAAGGCCACGTTTTTAGGATGCCCCAAACACCATTCAATTGAGATTGAGCCTGAACCAGCTCCTATATCCCATAACACTTCACTTCCAAAAGATTTTAATTCTGAGAGGGTCAGAGCTCTTATGTCTTTTTTAGTTATATTCCCATCAGTTTTGAAAGCATCATCATCCTGCCCTTGAAAATAACTGATATCTGATGGAGGTTTTTTATATGTTATGCCCAATGCTAGTGGTTTTAAAGATTTAGATGCTTGTTTAAAATCAGATAGTTTTGAGCCTGTAAGTTTTACTACTTTTTCCTCTGGGCAGCCAAGTCTCGACAGCATAAAACTTTCTTTAACATGAACATCATGTTTCTCTAGTACAGAAAGAATCTGCTCTATTTGCTTAAACTCTCTGAGAAGAATTATTGCTTTCCCAGATTCTGACAGTTTTGCAGGAAGGGTTTCTACTGGTTTTGCATGGAAGGCTAAGCAGTCAACAGCGTTTATAGGCCAGCCTATTTTATTGGCAGCTAGAGAAAAAGTAGATGGCACAGGGTAGGAGCGCCATTCATTTTTCTTTAGGTTTTTAGTAAGGAGAGGTCCTACACCAAACCAAAAAGGATCACCTGAAGCCAGTACCACAGCCAGTTTATATTTATAACTGAATACTTCATCAATGCTAAATGGTATAGGCCATGATTTACCTTTTGATTTAACCTCTGCAAGAGCCAATTGGCGAGCACTACCAAAAACGACGCTCGCCCTGTTCAATAAATCAGT
>CACJWR010000015.1 GCA_902596985.1 uncultured Alphaproteobacteria bacterium | reverse complement strand
TGGTTAAATATAATTGAATTCTCTTGCCGCAAACCACAGGCTAGAAAAGCGGCGGTTACCTCGATAGTATTTTGGCGTAATTCTTTTGGATCTTGCCAATTGGTTATTGCATGAAGATCAACCAGGCAATAAATGCACATAGCATTTGTATCTTGCAGCTCAACAAATCGCTTAACGGCTCCGAGATAATTTCCTAAGTGGAGGTTTCCAGTGGGCTGCACACCAGAAAAAACTAATTTACTATCCATCAAAAACGTCTCTTTTATTATTTACTAAAGTCATTGACCCAAAAATTCTTATCCAATATACCCAAAAACTTTAGGCATGCAAAATAACTAATTCCTGATAGGGGTATGACCATACTTAACCATAGGATTGTGAGGATTTGCGTAGAAAAATACTGAAGTGTAAAAGATTTCGTCAATATTAACAAAATGAGCATAAAACAGCTGCTAAGGATAATCCTTGGTAGGCCCCGTTTAAAAGCACTATTAAAATAAAAACCAAATTTGTAGGTATGATAGACTAATGAAATAAACACCAGCCAATTTGTGATTGCGTATGCTATTGGAGGCGCTAAAAACTCTAATTTATCTAGTAGGGTATAAGCAAGACTTACGTTTAAGAAAACAGATGCCAGCGAGTAATAAAAAGGTATTCTGATATTTTTCCCTGCAAAATAAAAGTTAAGTAATAGCATTTGTAAGCTGATTGGTATGATACTTAAGCTGTAAATTGATAAAGCTTTACTAGTTTGAATAGCATCATTCGCTAAAAAATTGCCTCTTTGAAATAGAGACGATATGATCTCGGCATTTAAATATATTAAACCTACAGAGGCAGGCAGTGCAAAAATAAGGGACAGTTGCATAGACCGGTTTAGATATGAGTTGCCCTCAACTTTTCGACCACTTTTTTTGAGTGAACTAAGTTTTGGTAGAGTAACAACATTCAAAGCAACCCCAATAAGTGCAATTGGAAGCTGTGCAAGCCTATCAGCATAAATAAGCCATACCATTGCACCATCAAAAAGTGATGATATTTGTCTGCCCACTACGAGATTTATTTGTGAAACGCCACTTGCTAAACTGATGGGTATTGATTTTAAAAATAATTCTTTTGAGATACTTAGATTTGGATTTAAGGCAGACAAATTTACTGAAGTAAGAGAAATTCCATTCAACCTACATGCTATGAAAACCATAACTAAGTTGACAAAGCCAGAAGCCAATACAGCTACGCAAAGATTATAACCAAAATCACCAGAGTAAAGGGCAGAAAAAATTAATGAACCAATAAGAAATAAGTTTAAAACACCCTGCGTAGCCGTACTGATGTGATATAGGTTGAGAGCATTAAGTACTGAATTGAATAATTGTACCAGTGAGATGAGAAGAATGTACGGAAACATAATCCTTCCATATAGTACTGCAAATTCGAACCTTTCGTCATATAAAAAACCAAACGCAAGTGCTTTTATTAAAGCAGGCATAAAAATCACTCCTAGTATTGAAATCAAACCTAAGATTATAAAAAGAGAAAAAAACACAATTGTAACAAGCTCGTTAGTGTTTTTTTTGCTGCCTTTGACACCTATAAAAATCGGTATAAACACTTTATTAAATGAGCCCTCAGCAAATATTCGCCTAAGCATATTTGGAATAGTAAATGCTAGTAAAAAAGCCTGAGCCACTGGACCAGAGCCAAGAAAAAGAGCCAGAAATATATCGCGCAAAAACCCTAATATTCGGCTAAAGAGTGTCCAAAAACTAACAATTGAGAAGTTATTAATAAGAGAGGATTTCTTTGTCATTAATTTTTTAGTGCCTTCTTAAAATGTTTATCAAGATAAAACAAAAGCTCCTTCCTCACTTGCTCCAGCTTTTGTGAGGACTTAATTTTTTCGCCAAATAAATCATTTACATAAAATGTGTCTACCGCTTGCTCTCCATATGTGGCAATTACCGCAGACCTTATCGTAATTTGGTTCCGAAATAGTGTATTTGTGATGTCATATAGAAGCCCTAATCTATCTCGGGTATCAACTTCAATCATAGTTTGTTTATGTGACCCTTTATTATCAAAAGAAATCTTTGTGGGAACCTCAAAGTACTTCTCACGGTCTTTTATTTTGTCTTGTTTTTCTAGAATTGATTTTGTGATAATCTCCCCTGAGAGAGTTTTCTTAACTGTTTCTAACAACTTTTTAGTTTTTCTTTCATCATATTTTTTTTCAAGATTGTCTTGTATCCAAAAGATGAAATTTGCTATTCCGTCTTTTGTTGTAAATGTTTTTGCATCAATAACATTAGCAGACGCAATTGCTAGTGCTCCTGCCAATCTTGAAAAAATGCCAGGATGGTCTTCCATGACAAAAATTATCTTTGTTATATCACGTTCGTTGTCATATGAAGGTTCAACCTGCAATGGATCTTGTTCAAGCCTTATGATCATTTCGGCTATAAGCTTTTGGGTTGGCGTATCTAAAACTAGCCAATAAGCATCAAAATGGCGCAAAGTTTCCTTTTTGATATCTTCATTGTTAAACCCTTGGAGATATCCCTTAAGCTTTGCCTTTGCTGAATCTATTCGCTCTGACCTTGTTTCAACCTTGATATCTTCCAAAACCAATTTAAGTGTTTGAAAGTAAAGGCTCTCAAGTAGAGACTTTTTCCAATTGTTCCATGCATCGGAAGATACTCCTTTTATATCACATACAGTAAGTATAAATAGTAAATCTAGTGTTTCTCTATCTGTGACATTCTCTTGAAAATCTATAATTGTTTTTTGGTCTGATAAATCTCGTTTTTGAGCAAAATCAGACATCATTAAATGATTTCTGACTAACCAACAAATTTTCTTACGCTCATTATCTTTCAAAGAAAACCTTTTGCATAATTTGGTGGCAATTTTCTCACCCTCAATAGAGTGGTCATTTTCTAACCCCTTTCCGATATCATGAAAGAGTATTGAGAGATACAGGACTTTTCTATTAAGAGATTTCCTCGAAAATATTTCCTCAACAGCTGTGCCATAGTTTTTTGGTAATTTTTCAATCTCGGATAAAACTTTTAAGCATTGAATCGTATGTTCGTCGACAGTGAACCAGTGGTACATATTAAACTGCATTAACGCTACAATTCTGCCAAAGTCAGGTATAAATGCCCCTAAAAACCCAACTTCGTTCATTCTTCTCAGAACTCTTTCGGGATTGCCGTAATCAATCAATAAACTTAAAAACAGGTCATTTGCCTCAAAACTATTTTTGAGCTCAGAGTCTACCAAATTTAAATTCTGTGAAACTAGTCTTAATGCCTGTGGATGAATAAGTATTTTAGAGTCGAGGGCACAAATGAATAGCTTTAAAATATTTATGGGCTTTTCTCTTAAAAAATTTTTATCTCTGATATTGAGCCTGCCTTTTTCAATAATCAATCCTGCTTGTAATGGCTTCAAAGATCTTCCGGAAAGCCCTAGCAGTTCTGAGAGGTTTCTCTTAAATCCTTTTTTCTTTGCCAAATAATTCTCTTCTATTGCAGTTAAGAATATTCTCGTAAGATCTCCAACATTTTTTGCCTGTAAAAAATATTCTTGCATAAATATCTCTACGCCTCTTCTCGAGTTATCATCTTCAATATTTAAGCTTTTTGCTAAATCAGCTTGAATGTTAAAATATAATTTTTCATTAGCGTAACCTGATATTTGGTGAATTTTACACCTTATAAACCAAAGAAAATTTTCCGCTTCTGTAAATATTTCTAGCTCGCTCCTCTTAAAGATCTTTTTCTCTATAAGGGATTGGATGTTATCGGTTTTATAAATATACTTTGATATCCAGTATAAGGTATGGAGGTCTCGCAGTCCTCCCTTACCTTCTTTAATATTTGGCTCCAGCATATACCGCGCATTGGCATGCTTAAGGTGTCTTTCTGCTCTCTCCGAAAGCTTTCCTTCGACAAAATTCGATGCTTTTTTTGAAAAAACTTTTTTCTTTAGCGTAGTCTCTAATTCTTCAAATAAGTCTCTACTTCCACATAAGTATCTCTTCTCCAGCATTGAGGTTCGTATTGTTAAGTCATCCAAACCTAGTTGAACACAATCAGATATAGTTCTAGATGAGTGACCTACTTTAAATTTTAAATCCCAGAGTAGATACAATACAGACTCTACTACACTCTTAGCCCAACCTGTCTGACGTTTATTGGACAGGAATAATAAATCTATGTCGGAATAAGGAGCCATTTCACCTCTTCCGAAACCTCCTATAGCAACTAAAGATAAGCTTTGACTTTCAGAAGGGTGAGTAAAAGGATGGAATTTTTTATGAACTAGATTAAAAACAGTAGTAACCAATATATCTGTTTTTTTACAAAAAAGGCTTTTCGCTTCGTTGCCTAAAAAAGGGCATTTGTTTAGAAAATCAAAAGCGACTTGGGTCATGAGCTCATTAGAAGCTCTAAGAATGGATGTTATCTTTGCTCTTGTCTTTACATCTGGATTATTGGGGATAGCTAAATCTAAAAGTTCCTTATTTAACTTTTCTCCGTAACTATCGATTTTGATTATGGTCTTCTTTGCTGTCTGCATAAAATAGAGTAATATTATATTTAGTTAGACTACACGAGAGAATTATTAAAAAATTTAAAAAGCCTGGAAATCTTTAGGCTGAGAAGTTATATAAAATTTCAGTTTTTAATGAATAGTATGAAAGAATTCGTATATCCAGAAATAAAGACCGGTTTATATCTTGTTTCACTTCCAGTGGGCTGTCTAAGTGATATCAGTTTTAGAGCACTACATATGTTAAGTAATTCTGATTACGTAGCTGGCGAAGATACTCGAAGTTTAAGATCACTCTTTAAGTTATTGAAAATTAGCAAATCAATAAAGTCTATAATTTCATATCACGATCATAGCTCAGCTCATAAAAGAGGGAAAATAATAGAATTAATTAAACAAGGCAAAAGTGTGGCTTTGGTCAGTGACGCGGGCACACCATTGATTTCAGATCCTGGCTATAAACTGGTAAAGACTACAATTGAGGAGGGTTTTGAGGTTTTTAGTGTTCCTGGACCCTCCTCTGTTATTGCAGCATTAACAGTATCAGGCTTGCCAACGGATACGTTTAGTTTTTTGGGTTTTTTACCGAATACCAAAAGCAAGAAGAAAAAACTATTAGAAACGTATTTAAATCTAGGCTCTTCTTTGATTCTTTTTGAGAGTGGTAAGCGACTGCAAAAAACGTTGGAACTGTTAGCAGAAACTTGCAGACCGTCTACTGAAATATCTATCTGTAGGGAGCTTACGAAATTAAATGAAGAGGTAACCAGGTTTAAAGCACAAGAAGGTATAAAGGTAACAAAAAAAATGAGATCCTTAAAAGGAGAGTTTGTAATTGTAGTAGGAAAAAATAAGGCTCGAGATTTTGACTTGAAAAACCTAGATGAAGAGCTTAGAAAAATAAAAAAATCGATGAGCATGAAAGATTCAGTGGATTTTCTAGCTGAAAAGCTAAATATTCCAAAAAAAATTATATATAAAAAAGCCTTAACGATATTTAAAGATAACAATTAACCTAGATTGGTATGTATTTATGAAACTCAAGATAGCATTTCAGATGGATCCAATATCTGATGTCGACATTAACGGAGATACTTCATTTAGATTGGCAGAGGAAGGTCATAAAAGGGGTCATCAAATATACTATTTTAATCCTGAAAGCTTAGTCTATGAAAGCGGGAACATTATTGCGTATGGCCAGAAAGTAGATATAGACCGGGAAGGTAAACCTGTTATCTCTCTGCAAAAAGAGCAGAAAATAGGTTTGTCGGAGGAAGTAGATATAGTCTTCTTAAGACAAGATCCTCCTTTCGATATGCTTTACATAACTACGACTTTCTTGTTAGAAAGGCTCAAAGGTAAAACTTTAGTTCTCAATGACCCATACTGGGTGAGAAACTCTCCAGAAAAACTTTTAGTTCTCGACTTCATAGACTTAATGCCACCAACCGTTATTACAAGAAGCCTAAGGTCAATTATTGATTTTCGAAACAAATACAAAGATGTAATTCTTAAGCCTCTATATGGAAATGGAGGGGCAGGTGTATTTAGACTGGTCGAAGGCGACAAAAACTTAAATGTTTTCTTTGAAACATTTGTAAATAATTCAAGAGAGCCAATTATTGTTCAACAATTTTTGCCAGATGTGTCTAATGGAGATAAGAGAATTATTTTAGTTGATGGAGAGCCGATTGGTGCTATCAACCGTATTCCCCCTCAGGACGATATTAGATCAAATATGCATGTTGGTGGTACGCCTACAAAGTCAAACTTGACTGCAAGAGATACTGAAATATGTAATAGGCTCTCTCCGGTGTTGAAGAAGAAAAATTTATTTTTCGTGGGAATAGATGTAATCGGTCAGCATTTGACAGAAATAAATGTGACTTCGCCTACGGGCTTACAAGAACTAGAGCGCTTCGAAAACAAAAATTATGCGCAAACAATTTGGGAAGGTATTGAGAAAAAATGGAAGAGCGAGCAATAGATAATAAGATCACATTTATAGCAATTATAATGATGGCCTCAGTGGTTATTCTTTCCAATGTATTAGTCCAGTTTTATATAGGTGCTTTTTTAACTTATGGAGCGTTTACCTATCCTATAGCTTTTCTGATTAATGACGTTGTGAATAAATTAGAGGGTCCCAGAAGAGCAAGGCAAGTAATTTTTTGGGGTTTTGTCGTCGGCGTTATATGTTCTTTAATTGGTAGTCAAATTGAAGGCGAGTTTGGTCCTTTGGTTACCTTAAGGATTGCTGTGGGCTCAGGTCTTGCATTCTTGATAGCACATTTTAGTGACACTTATGTTTTTCATTTTTTTAGAAAATTAAGATGGTGGGTTCCCCCTTTAGTATCATCAACAATAGGCTCAGCTCTCGATACGTTGATATTCTTCTCTATAGCGTTTTCAGAAACATTCGTATTTATTGAACCACAAAATGATGTAGCGTGGGCGAACGAGTCATCAGCGCTATTGAACTTTTTTCCCATAGACACACCTTTTTGGGTAAGTATGGCTGCAGCTGACTTCATAGTAAAATTAGTTCTGGCATCCTTATTCTTGATCCCATTTAGAAGGATAGTTTCATCAGCTCGCCAAATAAATGCATGATATTAGCTATGCTTCAATAGTCTTGATTTTTCCCTTTGCCAATCTCTCTTTTTCTCGGTTTGTCTCTTATCGACGACCTTTTTTCCTTTGGCAATACCAATTAAAAGTTTAACTTTCCCTTTTTCGTTTAAGTAAAGTTTTAGAGGAATAAGAGTCATTCTTTCTCTAGTTAAATTTACCCACAGTTTCTTCAGTTGCTTTTTATTGATAAGTAGTTTGCGCTTTCTTCTTTCTTCATGACCAAATGTTTTTGAATTGCTGTGAAGAGGTATATAACAGTTAATCAGCCACAACTCTCCTTCCTCGATACTTGCATAACTTTCAGCAATGAGACCCCCGCTATCTCTCAGAGACTTCACTTCTGAACCCACCAAAACCAGACCACACTCAAGTGTCTCACCAATCTCATAGTTGTATCTAGCTTTACGATTTTCGGCGAGTGATTTGGATGATACTTTTTTTTTACTCATCGTAAGCGGAGATTAAACCTGCGGTATGCATAGCTGATTTTATCTGCCTCTCTGCCTCTGTAGATATTGTACAAAGAGGTGCTCTCACTTCATTTTCACATTTGCTAAGTAGGCTTAGAGCGTATTTAGTCGGCGCTGGACTTGGCTCTGCGAAGGCGGCACGGTGAAGGGGTAGTAGTTTATCCTGATACTCAAGTGCACTTTTATAATTACCAGCCAGCATCGCATCTTGAAAGAGTGCTGAAAGTTTTGGAGCAATATTTGCAATTACCGAAATGCAACCGACACCACCATGCGCATTAAACCCTAGCGCGGTGGCATCCTCGCCAGATAATTGGAGAAAATCCGTTCCACAAGTTTCTCTGGTATCAGAAACCCTAGAGACATCACCAGTTGCATCTTTGACCCCAATAATTCGTTGTAATTTAGATAACTGACCCATAGTATCAGGGTTCATATCAATGATTGATCGACCTGGAATATTATAAATTATAATAGGTAAATTTGAGTTATCATGCAGTCTTGTGTAATGATTAAGAAGACCTTTTTGATTTGGTTTGTTGTAGTATGGAGTAACTACTAACGCAGCATCAGCTCCTACTTTTTCAGAAAATTCCATAAGTTCAATAGACTCGGCAGTACTATTGGAGCCTGCACCAGCTATTATTGGTATCCTCTTTCCTGAGAAGTTTATTATTGCTTCCACAACTTCCTTATGTTCTTGATGACTCAGTGTCGGAGATTCACCAGTTGTTCCAACGGCCACTATTGCAGAACTTCCCTCGCTGATATGCCACTCAACTAAATTCTCAAGTGCAGAAAAGTCAACTTCTCCATTTTTAAACGGAGTAATCAGTGCAGGGATCGAACCTTTAAACATTATTTTTAACCTTTTCAATAATTACAATTGTAACATAATATATAGGAAACAAAAATTCGCAAGATTCATAATCTCATTCCCAAAAATCTGAGTTTACAATTCTGCATTTTTTCAGATAACCAAATCAAGATAGGTAAAATCCTTATTATGAAAAAACTGTTTTTGCTAATTTTCATTTCAATTCTTGTTCTTTTTAAAGCAAGCATGGCTGAGGATTTGGAAGATTACATAAATAAACGGCATGTAGAAGTTTTAGTAGAAGCACTTAAGTATTCTGATGCAAGTATGTTTGATGAGGCACAAAATGAAATAAAAGACACCAATAATGAAAATTTGCAGTTGTTTATCAAATGGCTAAAATTACGAGAGGGTAAAGGAAGTTTTTCGGAATATTCTGAGTTTTTGAAATATTACAAACATTGGCCACAAAGGCGCTTATTAAAAAAATTTGGAGAGCTCTCTATCGACGAAAGTGTTGAAAGAAGAGACATACAAACATTTTTCAAAGTTGGTGCAGATTGCAAAAAACTAAAAGAGGTTTCATTTCGTCTATATGAAGACGACTGCCTTCCCCAGACATCCAAAGGCTCGATAGCTCTCTTGCAGATACTAAACGCAGATACTAATACTGAATTGTTTAATGAGGTATTGGAAAAGCTAGTTGTAAGACAATTAGTAACAGATAAACAATGGAATTATCTGAATACTTATCACAAAAGTAAATTAGCTCAAATGGCTACACAGCGATTTAAACACTTCAAGAAAAAATCCGACTTAAATGAGTTGGATAGAATTTCAATTTTTTTGGATGAAAAAGAATTGAAAATTTTAAAGAATGTAACAAAGTATAAAAAAATAAAGAAACTGTCTAAAAATTTCACGTATAAAGCTCGAGACTTCAATGATGTAGGGGTGGCATATGATTACATTTCTCTTTTGAGAAGATCTGGCCAATTTGATTTGGCTCAAAAGCTTATTAGAAAAATTTCATCAAGGGATTTTGATATTATTGAAGATGAAAGATGGCTTCAAATTAAGCAAATCTACTCTCTCAGAGCACTGAGAGGAGGATATGCTAACAGAGCTTATGAAATAGCAAATACCAAGTATAATTTTTCCGACAATCCAAACTCGCTAAGCGATTTTCTTTATCTTGAATGGTTGGCAGGTTTTATTGCTTTAGAATTCTTCAATGACCCTAAATTAGCGAAAAAACATTTTTTAAATTTCTTTACATTAATAAAAGAGTGGGAAGCAAAATCTAACTATCTAAATGAAATTGGTTATCATAAAGATATAATTTCACTTGACATCGCTAGCGCTAGAATTGGTTATTGGCTTGGAAAAACCTCTATACAATTAGGCGACAAAGAGAGTGCTCAGGAATTCTTTACGATATCGGCGAACTATGATTACTCCTTCTATGGCCAGCTATCTCTCGAGAGGTTGAAGATAAATCCTAATCCACGTTACATAACAAAAAAAGATAGCAAAGGTTTTAAGATAAATAATCAAAAAGACCTTGTTGAGGTAGCCGCCAGTCTATATTTCGCGGAAAGAGGGGTTTTGTCCGATTATATATTTGGACATTTGGCTAAGGGTCTATCAGAGCAAGAAAGATATAAGCTTTGTCATATACTTCACGACTCTGGATTCATAAAGGGTTCGCTAACAGTAGCGAAAACGTCAACGGAAAAAGGAACCCCTCTACATAGTGAATTGTTCCCAATCAATAAAGATTTCGCATTTGACCAGAATGTCGATAAGTCACTGGTTTTATCAGTGATAAGGCAAGAAAGCGAGTTTTTTAGAGCCGCAAAGTCTAGAACGGGAGCACTTGGTTTAATGCAATTAATGCCCAAAACGGCAAGAGAAGTGGCTGGAAAACTTAAAATTAAATACCAAAAATCAAAGCTTATTGCTAATGAAAATTATAATATTCGTTTAGGGTCATATTATTTGAAGTATTTATTAAAAAGATACGAAGGTAGTAAAGTTCTTACCTTGGCAGCTTATAATGCTGGTCCTGCAAATTTGAAAAAATGGTTATCTAATATGGGAGATCCAAGAAAAAAGGGTGTTGACCCCTTAGTATGGATTGAATTGATACCATATCCAGAAACAAGAAATTATATAAAGCGTGTACTGGAGGCAATTTGGATTTACGATAGTAAGATCTCCGGATTGATTGAAAAGCCAAACTTGGCAAAAAAATATTTTGGCCATCGTTTTTAATTTCAATAAACTTAAAGACTTATTCGGTAGTAATTTATTTGCCTGTTTCTTGTCTTATTTTTTTAGGTGGTTTGTCGAGAATGTATGATGAAATGCCCGCAAAAATAACTATTGAAGTGCCAATTGCCATAGCCCATGTTAAATATTCATTAAAAATTAAAATTCCAATTATTCCTGCGAAGACAAGATGAAAATAGCCAAATGGTTGTATAACTGTAGCCTCTGCAAACTCGAAAGCTTTAATAAGAGTAAAATGACCAACGATACCCAATGTACACAATATTAACATTAAGAAAACGTCCGGTTTTTCAATGGGAAGAAAGTAGAAAGGAGCTAATAAGGTTGAAAAAAAAGCTCCAGTAAGTCCCGTCCATATGAAACTTGTATAACTGCTGTCGGTAAAGCTTGCCATCCTAGTCAAAACTCCATAAAGAGCATATAGAATTGCTCCAAGCAATGGTAAAAAGGAGTATTTTTGAAAAAGTTCTCCTCCAGGCCTGATAATAGTTAAGACACCCAGAAATCCCAAAAAAACAACAAAAAATTTTAGCCTCGAAAGCTCCTCTTTTAAAATATAGTGCGAAAAAATCACTGCTATCAAAGGATAACAAGAAAAAATTGCAGAAGTTGCCACTAACCCTATTAAAGTGAACGAATAAACTGTTATAAATATTTCGGCCACCAAAATACTACTTCTTGAAATTTGTAATAATGGCCTTGTGCTGAGTAAAAGAGAACGTGATTTCTTAACGAAGAAGAAATATAAAAAGATTCCTCCAGCCAATGCCCAAAATCTAAGTATAATTGTCAAGGTTACAGAATATTTTCCAGCGAGATATCTTGAGAGGCCATCTTGTGTAGCAAAAACTAGGGTAGCAACAAGCATGAGAGCGATGCCTAATCTAACGTTCTGACCGGTCAATTATGATGCCACCGCTGACATAGACAAAACACCAGACTTATCGGTAATCCAAAGCTCTCCAGTATTTGAAGTGTTAATGGAAAATTCATCGGAGACAAAGATTGGGTTTAGTGCTCTGTATTTAAAAAACTGTAACCTTCCCTCAAACCTCTGATCCGCAGCATCAATTAAATTTTGAGCTAGTAATGGACCATGAACGACTAGTGAAGGGTAGTATTCAACAGTTTTGCAATAATCCAGATCATAGTGAATTCTATGACTATTCATGGTTAATGCAGAATATTTAAAAAGTTGATTTTCCGTATACTTCCTATTCAAACAATCTTCAGAAGGTTGGTCGTGAGGCTTGTGTAACCTCTGATCAAATCCCATACGTACGGGAAGATATACGAGGCTTTGCCGTTCGATCAGAAGTGTTGTGTCATTATTTTTCAATTCATTTTTTATTTCAATTATACAGAAGTCACCTGATTTACCTTTTTTGTAACTTATACTTTCAAGCGTAATAACCCTTGTTATTTCCATTCCGATCAATAGTGGCTCAAAGAAGTTAATTTCACTTCCTCCCCACATTCTTCTGGGAAAGCCAGTATCTGGAATTATGTTGTTTCCCGGCTTAATGTGGCCATCTAACCCAAGAAGCTTATCTTCAGCAGTTTCCCAACAGAAAAACCAATGCCAGTACTTAGGGAGCGGTTCGCCTGACTTTAATTCGAGTTTATTTACTTGGAAAAAGTCCTTTGCAACGCGTGCTCTCGCTATATCAACTTTATCTTTAATTACTTTTTGTTTCTCTAAATTTTCTCTAATATCTTCTTGTGTGAGCATTCTATTTTACCAAAATGAGATTTCCTATCTGCATTCCAAAAGCGTTATATTGAGGATTGTACAAGAAATTTTTCTAACAATTTATCTAGCAACTCATTAGATTTTTCATCAGTAAGGTCTCCAGCCTCATTAAATGCTCTGCTTGAATGACCAATTAAAACTTCAGGGGTCTGTATGATTTTGCAGTCAAAGGGAGTTAGGCACATCCTGAGCATGTATTGACTTCTTTCTCCACCAGACCGGCCATCGGTAGCAGAAACTATAGCTATCGTTTTTGACGTATACGGATTAGGCTTTAATCTAGACATCCAATCAAAGGAATTTTTTAACGCACCTGAAATACCTTTATTGTATTCTGGTGTTGATATGATTATTCCTGAGGCCTTGCTAAGGGTCTCTCCAAGTTTTATAACAGTCTCTGGAATACCGGCTTCCACTTCCAAATCGTCGTTGTAAAGGGGAAGATTAATATTACCGAATGAAAAATTCATATCTTCATCTTTCGATTTAATTTTTTTTTCTATATATTTTAGCAGTTTCGTGTTTGAGGATGCTTTTCTGAGTGAGCCAGAAAGTCCAACTATTGTCATAGATTTTATCATGTTATTTCCCGGCTACTTTGAATGTTAGTCTTCCGTAGTGTCCCCAAGATTGCGTTGTATTTTTTATAGTGATTTATTTATAACTGAAGGTTATAAGGTTGATAATCAATTTTTTCAAATAAAAAGGAAGAGTTTTTTTGGATATTACAAAACTTCGACTTCTAGGCTTCAAGAGCTTTGTAGACTCTACTGAGGTGGAAATATTGCCTGGGCTCACAGGAATAGTGGGGCCTAACGGTTGTGGAAAATCGAATATTATAGATGCATTCCAATGGTTGATGGGTGAGAGTAGGCCATCTTCAATGCGGGCATCTGGAATGGAAGACGTGATCTTTACCGGTGTAGAAGGAAGAAGCCCAAGGAACTTCGCTGAAGTTACCTTAGAAATTGATAACTCTGAGCAAAAAGCTGCTAGTGAATTCAACCGACACAAAGAAATTGAGATATCGAGAAAGATAACAAGAGAACTAGGTTCGTCCTACCGACTCAACGGGAAAGAGGTGAGAGCACGCGATGTACAGACCCTATTTGCAGATTTTTCATCAGGTTCTAATTCTTCTAGCCTCATTAAACAGGGGCAAATTGCAGAGCTTTTAAACATGAAGCCTAAAGACAGGAAAAAGATTTTAGAAGAGGCGGCTGGAATTTCAGGGCTTTACCATCGTCGTCATGAAGCCCAATTAAAACTTAATGGAGCGGAGAGAAATCTTGATAGACTTCAAGATTTAATTTCTCAACTTGAGGTGCAGTTAAAAACCATTGAAAAGCAGGCGCGAGAGGCTGAAAGGTATGCAAAGTTATCTAAAGAAATTAGAACGCTAAAGGGCATATTGTTACTAAAACAGTACTTAAGTTTGAGATCCGATATTAGCTCCGTAGATACATCTTACACTGAAAATTTAAAAATACTGTCCCGCCTAGAGACTGAAGACCGTGAACTTGAAAAAAAAATCGATATTGAAAATGGAAATATCTCAAAACAAAAATTAAATGTCGAGGAAAAATCAGAAGCCCACCAAAATACTTTATTAGAACGACAAGTTGTGTTGAATGAAATTAACTTATCAGAGAGAAAAGCTAACGAATTACAAAGTCAATTGGTTCAAAGCGAAACTGATTTGCAAAGAGAAGATCAGTTGATGGCAGATGCAGAGAGCAATATGGTAGATCAAAAATACCTATTACGGGAAGTGGACGAAAAACTGCATGACATTGATGAAAAAATTGAGAATGAAAAGGAAGCAATAGAAAAAAACAACCAAAGCATGCAAGCAGTAGACAAGAGCTATAATTCAGTAAGAGATGAGTTGAATGAGTTGAGAGCTGAAAAAATTTTGAAAGAAAAAAGAAAAGAAGAACGTTCATCTACTCTTTTGGACTTAAATAGAAATGTCGGAAAGCTAAATGACGCATTAGAAAAATTAAAGAGTGCTGAACAACATGAAATAAAGAAACTTGAAGACCTGATAAAGGAACAAGATAATCTTAAATCTACATACCAAGTTGACGCCAATAATTTTTTTCAAAAAGAAAAAGATTTTAAAAAAAATCAGGAGGAGATTGCACTCATTGATAACGAAATCAATAAGCTTAATGCAAGAAAGGCTGTAAATATTTCTGAGCTCGAGGCATCAAAAGTTCTTCTAAGTAAAAATAGTGATAAAAAAACTGTTTTTGATGAACTGGAAATTGAAAATGGATTTGAACGTTGTCTAGATGCATTATTCTTTGCAGAGTTAGAATATCCAGAAATAACAGAAAGAAATATATCTGGTTGGCAAAATGTTGTTGATACAATCGATAATAAAATAAAAAAGAACTTTTCTGATTTAGAAAATTTATCTTCGCGTATTAAGGGTCCCAATGTTTTAAATTATCTCTTTGAGCATGTTGGGATAGTCTCTTCAACCGAAGAGGGAGATAAACTCAGTAAAATGCTTCTTCCTGGTCAACAGCTTATTACAAAAGAGGGAGATTTATGGCGATGGGATGGGTTTGTAAGGTATTCGACAGGGGAAATTTCAAAAAATGAATTGAAAGTGAGGAATCAAAAAAAAGTTGTCGAGATACAAGACAGCCTCAAAGAAATAAAGTCCCAATTAGATGCTCTACAAAATAAAAAGACAATACTGGAAGAAAAAACGTCTTTATTCGGAAACTTAGAGACAGAAAGATCGAAAATATCTAAAGGGGGGTCTGATCTTCAGGCGTTGGAAGGTGAAATTGCACGACATAAGAATCAGCGCGCTATCGCTAGCGACAATATCATTTCACTAGAGAAGAAAATCGAGGAAGAGACTGCTCAACTTAAAAAATATAAGGAGCATGATAGTGAAAAAGTGGATCCCGTTGACCCAGATTCTGATAACAATGAGCACCAATTACTCATTAGTAATTTAGAGGAATTGGATAAACAGAGAGAAGAGTTAAGAACTGAAAAAGCAAATTTTGATAAACTTGCTGACGATAAAAACTTTTTAGTACAAAGAAAAGAAGAAATCGAGATCAATCGATCAAAATGGAAGGCTCAGTCAGAGATTGCCATTGAAAGAAAATCAAGTATTCAAGCAAGAATAGAGAGTCTAAAGTTGGAGATTGAAAAAACCTCACCACGTCCAGGAGATCTAGAAAATAGTCGAGAGGTTATTGATAGAAAAATGGAAGTTACTAGTAAAGAGCTTGTAAATGCTCGGGATAAGTTAGCTTCATCAGAAGGTAATTTAAGAAAGTTACAATCCAGAAACAAGGAGCTCATAGCAGAGCTTGGATTAGAGAAAGAAAATCAAGTAAGATTAACCACAAAAAAAGAGGGTTTGGCTGATAATATTGCAGAGTTAGATAGTAGAATAAATAGCGAATATAATGTAAATTTTGATAAATTTCAGGATGAGTTTTCAAATAATCAAATCAAGGATTTTTCTCAAGCAGAAATAGAGACGAGATTAGAAAGACAGATCAGATTTAGAGATAATCTTGGGTCTGTTAACTTACGAGCTGAGCAAGACGCAAAAGAGATTAGAGATGAGCTCGAAACAATCCTAACTGAGAGAAACGATGTAGTTCAAGCAATTGAGAAGTTAAACACGGCGGTAAGAAGTATCAATAAGGATGGCAGACAGAAATTGACTGAGGCCTTTACTGAAGTGAATAAAACGTTTCAAACGCTCTTCACTAGACTCTTTCAAGGTGGGAAGGCAGAGCTCGCATTGGTAGATAGCACAGATCCACTAGAGGCAGGTTTAGAAATAATGTGTCAACCACCAGGAAAAAAAGTTACGACAATTTCACTTCTGTCTGGAGGTGAACAAACACTAACAGCTCTAGCGTTGATTTTTGCAGTATTTCTATCAAACCCAAGTCCCATATGCTTAATGGATGAGGTTGATGCGCCTTTGGATGATGCAAACATTGAAAAATACTGTGATATTCTCGACTTTATGATTAACGAAACTAACACAAAATTTATTGTAATTACTCATAACATAATAACTATTACTAGAATGGATAGATTGTTTGGTGTTACCATGATGGAACCTGGGGTAAGCCAATTAGTTGGGGTTGATCTCACTCGCGCAGAAGAGTTAATTAACTGAGGTTATTATGAAAGATGATTTCAAAAATATAGTTTCTACAGATTGGCTGGAACAACATTTAGAGGCTCCTGATATAAGAATAATAGATTCTAGCTGGTATTTTCCACAAGAGAAACGAAACGCAGAACAAGAATTTTTAGAATGTCACATTCCGGGGGCCTCTTTCTTTGATATTGACAAAACAAAAGATAATGACAGCGACTTACCTCACATGCTGCCACCCTCGGCGATGTTCAATTCCACTGTCCGGCAACTCGGTATAGGCGATGGACATAAAGTCGTCATATACGATGGATTAGGAATGAGGTCTGCTGCTCGACTGTGGTGGATGTTTAAAGTATTTGGATACTCTGATGTAGTTGTACTTGATGGAGGATTTCCAAAGTGGGTTAAAGAAAATAGATCGACTACTGCTGATATAACCGAAAAAGAAATTAGACACCTGACTATCTACGAAGATAAGAGTATAGTAGCTGATAGAGATGATGTTCTAAGAGCAAAAAAATTAAATCATTGCTCAATAATTGATGCTCGTTCAGAGGGGCGTTTTATGGGAACAGCGCCTGAACCAAGAAGTGGTTTGCGATCCGGATCCATAGAAAATTCAATTAATGTTCCGTATGAAACTCTACTGAATGAAGACTTTACGTTTAAAAGTAAGCGAGAGATCATAGATATTTTTTCTAAGAAAGGTGTTGTTTTTAATAATTATATTATCACAACTTGCGGGTCAGGAGTAACTGCAGCGGTTTTATATTTAGCGTTAGACGAAATTGGCTGTACAAAAATTTCATTATATGATGGTTCCTGGGCGGAATGGGGAAAAATTGATTAGTAGTTTCAAATGCAACATCAAGAAGCAAGCGTCATATTAAACTACACTGTCTCATATTTGTCTTTAGAAATGGAGGATGTTAAGTTTTTTAAAAATGTTTCAGGTAATCCTGCTATTAGCTTTCTAAAAGCAATATCACCAGATACATCGTATTTTTTATATCTTTATAAGGAGGTTGGTCGAAAATATGAGTGGACCGATTGGTTACGATCTGAAAAAAGCAAGTTGGAAAGCTTTTTGAATAACAACAACATAATTCTATATTCTCTCATTCTCCGAGGTGTACCTAAGGGTTTTTTTGTTCTCGATTATAGGCATTTACCTATTTGTGACTTAGCCTATTTTGGGTTATTTGATGACGTGACTGGCAAAGGCATAGGTAAATTTATGATGAACAGAGTTTTTGAGGAAGTAATAGAGAGCGGTGATGCAAAAACATTAACTGTCAACACAAATACATTGGACCACAAAAGCGCCCTTCCTCTTTACAAAAAAGCTGGCTTTAACATATATAAAACGGAGATTCATAAGAGAAGTGCTTCGTCTCAATTGGAAAAAAAGGAGTATCTATAAATGTTCGAGCATTTAAATAGTCAACCATCAGATAAAATAATGGAGTTAATGGCTCAGTACGCTGAGGATAAAAGAACAAATAAGTTAGATTTGGGTGTGGGGGTTTACAAGAATGCCGAAGGAACAACGCCAATAATGAAAGCAGTGAAAAAAAGTGAAGAGATACTGCACAGATTACAGGATAGTAAAAGTTATGTTGGCTTAATAGGCTCAATTGAATTTTCCAAAAACATAGGACGATTAGTCTTAAATAATTCTTTAGATGAAAAAAGGCTCTCATATGCTCAAGCACCTGGAGGAACCGGGGCCTTACACCAACTTCTCCTTTTAGCAAGAGCTACAAAGAGCGTCGGAAATGTTTGGATTTCAAATCCAAGCTGGCCCAATCACCAAGCGATTCTGAAACATTTGGGCATGAATATGAGCTCATATTATTATTTTGATGAGATCACATGTGAAGTGAATTTTGACAAAATGTATCAAGACCTTAATGATATGCGTGAAAACGATATATTGTTGTTGCATGGATGTTGTCACAACCCTACTGGAGCAAATTTAAGCATGGAACAATGGGTAGAGATAACACAATTAATCCAGGACAAAAATGTTTTGCCTTTTATAGATCTCGCATATCAAGGCTTTGGAGACGGCTTAACTAAAGATGTTAAGGGTCTCAATTATCTTGTAAAAAATGTTTCAGAGGCAATGATTGCTGTCTCTTGCTCGAAAAATTTTGGTGTTTACAGAGATAGAGTAGGTGTAGCTATTGTCGTTTCAGAGCCAGAGAAACAACATGTAGTTCAAGATAACCTTAAATCATTAAACCGTCTTACATTTTCTTTCCCTCCAGATCACGGTGCCGCAGTAGTCAATCAAATATTGCAGGATGATACGCTTGAAGTTCTGTGGAAAGACGAACTAGAAGAAATGCGAGTGAACATGTTGGATTTGAGAGAGAAACTTGCAACGGAACTACAACGAGAGACCAAATCAGAACGATTTAGCTTCGTGAATAAGCATAGGGGAATGTTTTCTAAGCTAGGATTAAATTCTAACCAAGTCGAGGTCTTAAGAAAAGATCATGGAATTTATATGGTCTCCGATAGTAGAATAAATGTAGCGGGTTTGCGTAAAGGCGTGATAAATTATTTAGCAAGTGCAATTGCAGATATTATTTAAAGCTGACGAAGATTTGTTCAAGGACAATTATAATTAGGATTAAAGGAATGAAAACTATAGAAGGATATCAGCCCAAGGAAGAGTTTTCCAAAAAAGCGCTAATAGATAGAACCAAATATCATGAAATGTATAAAAGGTCAGTTGAAAGTCCTGAAGCGTTTTGGGAGGAACAGGCCCGTAATCGACTGCTATGGCAAAAACAATTTACCAAAGTCAAAAATGTTTCATATTCCCATCCTGATGTTTACATAAAGTGGTTTGAAGATGGTGTGCTTAATGTGTCTGAAAACTGTGTTGATAGGCATTTAGAAAAGAAAAGTGACAAGGTCGCAATTTTGTGGGAGGGTGATGAGCCGGGGGTTTCTAAAAAGATTACGTACAGAGAACTCTATGAAAATGTGTGTAAGTTTGGAAATGTTTTAAAGGATCGAGGCATAAAGAAAGGGGATAGAGTAATTCTGTACATGCCGATGGTTCCAGAGGCGGCTTACGCTATGTTAGCATGCGCCAGAGTGGGTGCTATACACTCTGTTGTTTTCGCGGGCTTTTCTCCAGAAGCGCTTGCAAGTCGAATTATTGATTGTGGAGCAAAAGCGGTGATTACTGCCAATGAAGCACCAAGAGGTGGAAAACAAACACCTTTAAAGAAGAATGTTGATGAGGCCTTGGATATATCTGGAGATATAACCTCTCTTGTTTTGAAAAGGACTTCAACAGAAGTTAGCATGAAAGAAGGGCGTGATTTTTGGTTGAATGATTTGATGGATAAAGTGAGTACTGTTTGCCCTCCCGAACCTATGAATGCCGAAGACCCATTGTTTATCCTTTATACATCTGGTTCAACGGGCAAACCTAAGGGTGTTTTACATTCAACGGCAGGATATATTCTATACGCTTCAATGACACATAAATTTGTCTTTGATTATAATGATGGAGATATTTATTGGTGCACTGCTGATGTTGGTTGGGTAACTGGCCATAGCTATATTGTTTATGGACCTTTAGCAAATGGAGCAACGACTCTGATGTTTGAGGGTGTTCCTACTTTCCCGGACGCATCACGTTTTTGGCAAATTTGTGAAAAATATAAAGTAAATCAATTTTACACTGCTCCAACAGCTATAAGGGCTTTAATGGGGTTAGGAGACGAATTTGTTAACAAGAATGATTTATCCAGCATTCGAATTCTAGGTACTGTAGGAGAGCCTATTAATCCTGAAGCATGGGAGTGGTATAATCGGGTAGTAGGTAAAAACAATTGTCCAATAGTCGATACTTGGTGGCAAACCGAAACAGGTGGAATTCTTATTACACCTTTACCAGGAGCCACAACAACCAAGCCTGGTTCTGCAACTTTACCCTTTTTTGGTATTGTGCCTGCAATTCTCGATCCTAATTCTGGGGAAGAGAGATCTGATGAAGAATGTGAAGGCGTATTGGTTATTAAGGATAGTTGGCCAGGGCAAATGCGTACTGTCTTTGGAGATCACGATAGGTTTGTTTCGACGTATTTCAACGATTATAAAGGTTATTACTTTTCAGGTGATGGATGCAGAAGGGATAAAGACGGGTATTACTGGATTACTGGAAGAGTCGATGACGTTTTAAATGTATCAGGTCATAGAATGGGAACAGCAGAAATTGAAAGTGCTCTAGTCGCTCATCCAAAAGTCAATGAGAGTGCAGTAGTTGGTTTCCCCCACCCAATTAAAGGCCAAGGGATATACGCATATGTATCTTTAATGTCTGGAGAGAAAAACTCTGATGAACTAATGAAGGAGCTTCAGAATTGGGTTAGAAAAGAGATTGGTCCTATTGCAAAGCCTGATATTATTCAATTTTCTCCAGGTCTTCCAAAGACTCGATCAGGTAAGATAATGAGAAGGATTTTGCGAAAAATCGCTGAGGATGATTTTAGCAATTTAGGTGATACATCTACTTTAGCAGAACCTGCTGTCGTTGATGATCTGATTGCCAATCGTAAGAAGCTTTAAAGTGAATTAAATTAATGAGGATATCTGTGGTTAAAAATTTTTTTATTATAACTTTTTGTTTATTTACAGTTGCTTGTCAAGCAACTCAAACTAGTTTTGAGCAACCCAATATTACTGGGAACTACACTGGCCCAACAATTGGTAATAAGGTCAAGCTAACAGATGATGGTCAGTGTATAGCGCGTAATTTGAGCTTTTTAGTGGGGCAACCTGAATCGGCGCTCGGTGCAATGGAGTACCCATCCAATACTAGAATTATTTTCTTAGATAGAAATGAAAGTATTGAGAATACTAACCCTAAAAGATTGAGTATTATTGTTGGCAGTCAGAAGAAGATAGTTAGCGTCTATTGCGGTTAAACCTGTTAGATACCACGGCTACAATACTCTTCTATGAATCTCTTATTGAGAAAGGGCCTTAGTAGTTTTACGGGGTGTGTAGATAGGCTTAACCGTAGAGATTGATAATCTAAAATCAATTCTTCACCTAAAGTCATATTAGGAAGATTGATGCTTTTCTCCGGCAAGTATTCCTTCTCAGAATAACCTTCAAAAAGGGCTAAAGAATTTGCTTTTTTTATAGCTTGAGCATCCCAAAGTAATAGTCTTCTGTTTTTATTAAGAGAGTGAAAGCAATTTGCTTTAATCAGCAGCTTTATAATACTTGGGCTCAGTCTAATACGATGCCATAAATCTTGGGGATCATTATAACCATTGCCTCTCTCTTTAATAATTCTATCGACGTCATTTTTTGAAAGTCCTTTGATCTGCCTGAACCCCAGTCGTAAACTAAAACAAGGTTCGCCATGATTTTCTAGAGAATGGTTCCATTCGCTTTTGTTTATGCATATTTCTTTAACTTTTACCCCGTGATTTTTTGCATCACGTATTATTTGGGAAGCAGAGTAGAATCCCATCGGTTGAGAGTTTAGTAAAGCGCAGGCAAAAACATCAGGATAATGATATTTTATCCAAGCCGATGCATATACAAGAATAGCGAAGCTTGCAGCATGACTTTCAGGAAATCCGTATTCACCAAACCCTGATATCTGGGAAAAGCACTTTGTAGCAAAATCCTTGTCGTATCCATTTTTTTGCATACCATCAATAAATCTTTTTTTAAACTTACTAACAGTACCGTTTCTCTTAAACGTTGCTAATGATTTTCTCAGTCTATCAGTATCTTTCAATGAAAATCCCGCACCTTTCATTGCAATTTGTATTGCTTGTTCTTGAAATAGTGGTACGCCAAGAGTCTTGCCAAGAATTTCTTTTAGTTTCTCGGAAGGAAAAGTAACTTTTTCTTGTCCATTTCTTCTTTTTATATAGGGATGAACCATATCTCCCTGAATTGGCCCAGGTCTGACGATGGCAACTTGTATTACCAGATCATAAAAGCATTGTGGTTTTAATCTTGGAAGGAAGTTCATTTGGGCTCTGCTTTCAACCTGAAAAACTCCTATAGTGTCTGCTTTGGAAAGCATATTAAAGACACGTGTATCTCGATGTGGAATATTGTTTAGGCTAACTTTCCGGTTATGATGGTTTTTTATTAAATCAAAAGATTTCTTTATACATGTCAGCATCCCAAGAGCTAAGATATCTATCTTTAGTATACCTAAAAAGTCTATGTCGTCTTTATCCCATGCTATTATACTTCTGCCTTCCATAGCAGTATTTTCAATAGAGGTAATCTCATCCAAATAATCCTCAGTAATTATAAAGCCACCTACATGCTGACCTAAGTGTCTAGGAAAGCCTATCAATTGGTCGCTGAGGGCCAAAGTCTCCAATATTCTAGTGTGGTCATTCGTACCTTCTAAGTTGGTATTATTGTAATGAGGTATCTTATGTCTATCCCATCCAACAATATTTTCAGCCATCGAGGATATTATTTCTTTGCTTAACCCCATTACTTTGCCTACATCTCTTATCGCTCCTTTCGCTCTGTAGTGGATGACTGTAGCGCATAAGGCAGCTCTTCTATCGCCATATTTCCTGTATATTTCGTCTATTATCTCCTGTCTGCGCTCATGCTCAAAATCAATGTCAATATCGGGAGGTTCGTTTCTTGCCTCTGATATAAAGCGCTCAAATACCATAGACCCAATCTCTGGGCTAACAGATGTTACTCCCAAAGAAAAACAAACTATGGAATTAGCAGCAGAGCCACGGCCTTGACACAAAATACCTCTACTTCTTGCAAATTTCACTATGTCATACACTGTGAGAAAATAGGGAGCGTATTTGAGTTTTTTTATTAACAGAAGTTCCTTTTTTACTCCTTTTAATATTTTCACAGGAATATTTTTTGCATAATATTCATTTAATCCATTAAAGGTTAGCTCGTGTAATATTGTATCGGGGTTCTCTCCTTTGAGCACTTCTTTAGGGTATGTATAGCTGAGTTCCTCTAAAGAAAACGAACATCTATCGCTTACAAAGTTAGTGTTGTGTATCGCTTCAGGATAATCTTTGAATATAGTTATAAAATCATGGGGTGATCGCATCCTTTGCTCTCCATTAATGCTTGATTCAACTCCCAGGTCATCTATGGTGCATTTCATTTTTATTGCAGATAAAGTATCTCTGACTTTTCGTCTGGAGCCATGATGCATTAGAGGAGTAGAAGATCCTATAACTCGACACTTAGCGTTCTTCGCAAACCTATTGATTTTGTAAAAACGTATTTCATCCAAGCCATCATATCTGGGCGCCATAACTATATATATAGATCTACTATTATTTCTCTTGAGTATTCGGATAAACCTCAACCACTCAAGCCTTTCTGAAAGGCTATGATTTTTTTCTGAAATATGAGCTAAGAATATAATCCCATCTTGGTTTTTGAGAATACTTTCATAGTCAATGTGGGAACAACCCTTCTTCGAATTCTTTTTTCCAGTAGTTAAAACTTTGCATATGTTTTTCCATCCTTGTCGTGTCTGAGCTAAGCATGTTATTTCAGTTCTATGAGTTGTGACAATAGTAACTCCTGGTATTAGTTTTAGAGGAGAGTATTTACTTTTAGTATCATATTCGATTTCCTTTATAGTTCTAAGTCCTCTCACTATTCCAGAAATGGAGTTTTTGTCGACAATCGCTATAGATTTTAATCCAAACTCTATTGCTCTTTCAACATACTCTTCAGGATGGCTGGCTCCTTCTAGGAAGCTGAAATTAGATGTTATGCAAAGCTCTGAATACGACAACTAAAAGCTCTATCTTATTAAGCTATTCAACCTTCCTTATTGGAAGACAGTTGAAAGATCATATAGTGATTGAATTTAATAAAATTGTCAGAATTTCTTATGTTTCCGTAAATTCTATCATGTAAACGTCTGCGTTTTTTTTGGTTTACTATAGTCTTATAGACCAGATTAAATAGTTTCATTTTCCAAGGATGGCTTGCTACTAAGCCTTGATGTACTTTGTCTATTCCAACACCAACTACATTATAAAATTTCTGCTCTATATCTAAAGATGGAGCAACGGATTTTGTTATCTCTTTTTTTGATATAATGTTCAAATCTATATCTTTAAGTAGTTTCAGCATTTCCGATAAAGGATGTCCTCCTCCTGGTCTTCTGTTGTGACTACTATGCTTGACGTCAGAGCGGAAGCAATCCGCAACCAATATTTGTCCACCTTTTTTTAGTAATCCTTTAGCCTTTTTTAGCGCAATTTTTGCGGGAATATATTGGAAGCTTTCTGAAAACAGACATAAGTCAAATGTCTGATTTTTTTTTGGTTCATAATCTTCAAACCTTATATTATGAACTTCAGCTTTATTTCTTGTGTTTTCCAAACATCGTTTGCTTAGTATATCGCTAGGTACAATAATAGTGACGCTATGGCCTAAGGAGATTAACTTCTTTGCTGTTTCTCCAGCACCTCCACCAATATCAAGGATCTTAAGCTTTTTCTTTTTTGGAAAGTATTTGAATAGTAGTTTTGTATACTGTTCTTGAGCCTTACCCAAATTCTCAAGACAAGGATCTAGGTTGTCCCAAACGCCATAGTGCATGTTCTCTTTTCCAGTAACAAATTTTGCTATTGCCAAGGAAAACTCAAGCCCAAGAGCTTTAGTATCTAATGTGTTATTTTTTTGAAATTCCATCCCTATTCACAGCCTAAATTACTAACAAAAATTACCATGTACAAACCATCTATTTTCTGAAATCTTATTCTTTTCTTCAAACATCCACAACCTTGCACCACACGTTGTTGTCACCTCCCAATAGTCACGTAATCTGAAATTTTTTCTTTTATCCTTGTTCCACCATTCAGACGCTATTCTTTCAGGTCCACGTACATAGCAGGTTTTATACTTTTTTCCTCTCCAACTGAATTTATTCAGATAGTCATCTCTATACAAAGTAGCATTAATGAGATCTGGTGAATATAAAAGTATTGGTCTGATAAATTTACTTTTCTGCCATTGATTACCTGTCTTTCTTTTTGTTTTAAATTCATCTAAAGAAAAAGTTTTCTCTGGTATGTGACTGTGGTGTTGTGCGAAGGATTTCACCTTATTTTTCCCTAACCTGGCTTCGATTCTGGCCATTAATAAACTTATTTTTTCTTCCTCATCTAGATATTTAGAAGTGTAATCTCTACCAGGAATATTTATAGCTATTTGTCTTTCTCTTGCTTCTTCAATATGTACCCCTTCAAGGATTATTGCTTCTATATTTTTGAGATTTTTAATAGTCTTGAGTTTTTCTAGCATTACCAGTTCTATTTTGGCTTTGTCTTGCGTGGGGTTGCTGAAATTTATCTCTATAAGTACTTTGTTGTTTGGTGGAAATTTAACACTACATCCCCCAATCAGCTTCTTAGTTTTCTCGAGCTTATCACATAGTTTCTTAATAAGCGTTTTGATAAATTCACTTATAGCCTGAAGAGTTATTTCCTCTAAGAACAGTTCTGTTGAAAAGGAGTATTTTTCTTCCCAGACAATTTTATTGAATAGTTCTGTTTCTTTGCCCAAAACTTGCCGTACTCTTTTGATTATATGATTACCAAATCTTCTATTAATAGAAGTGGCATCTATGTTTGTTAGGTCTCCAACTTTGTAGATACCAAATAAATTTAATAGATTTACATCGGTGCTTTCTAGGTTCAATGCTTCTACTGGTAAGGAAATAAGAGTTCTTTCTGTCTTATCATTATCAACTATTCTAGACCTATGCACAGGGTCATTAACAGAATAGCCTGTATTAAAGATAGATAATTTCTTTTGCGAATTCTCGGTATCTCTATCGCTGGGAATTTTAATCCTTGTAGCTCTACTTTGATCATTGATTATTTTTCTAAGATTTGTTCTTGGTTTTTTTTTATTGGAACTATTTTGGAATCTTGCTATTGCCCAAGCAGCTCCCTGAGTTCCCGCAATCCCTATAATGCTGAGTATATTAATTTTAGAAAAATGAGTTGTTAGTTGATGTATGAAGTCTTCCTCTTTCCCCGTGAATTTCTCACATCCCGTTATATCAAGCATCAAGCTATCATAGCCATCTAACCTTATAAGAGGTGTGAATTGATATGTGAAACTAAAAAGTTTAATTAGTTTTTTTTTAAGATCCGAATGCTGAACTGTTTTACTAATCACATGAGGATTTAATGTAAGAGCTTCCTTAGTAGACATTCCGGCGGATATATTTAGCTTTTTAGCTAATCCATTTGCACATATTATTTCCTTTCCTCCAGAAAAAGAAACAACTAGAGGTAATGAATCTAACAGGGGTTCCTTAGATAATATCGTCTCTAATGGTAATTTTGGAAACCAAATGGAAGCGAATCTATTTTTTAATTTTATTTTGTTCATGATTTGTTCTTTTTAACTATAAACGAATAAAAAGTCCAACTCAATTTTGTACTTTGGCGTACAGCAGATATGAAAATTATTTTACCTATCTTTTGTAAACATACCCTGATAGGATCTCCGTTAATAATTTTGTGATAGGAAATAATGATCAAAAAAAAGAATATTTTTAACGCATTGATAGAATTTAATTTGTATGATGCAAAAATAGTATAGTAAAAAGAACACTATGATATCCAGAAAAAATAAGTTTGATTACGATGAGCTAATATCATGCGCTAAGGGTGAACTGTTTGGAACAGGCAACCCTCAACTTCCAATGCCCCCTATGTTAATGATTGATAGGGTAACAGAGATATCAGATGATGGTGGTGAACATAACAAAGGACATGTGGTAGCAGAGTTCGAAATAAATCCAAAACTATGGTTTTTTGAATGTCATTTTGAAGGAGACCCTGTAATGCCAGGGTGTCTGGGTTTAGATGCATTATGGCAACTAACTGGATTTAATCTAGGATGGAGAGAAATGAAAGGTCGAGGAAGAGCTTTGGGTGTCGGTGAGGTAAAGTTTACAGGAATGGTAACTCCAGATATAAAGCTTGTGAGATACGAAGTAAATTTCACAAGAGTTATCGATAGAAAGTTAAAACTCGGCATGGCTAATGGAACTATGTATGCAGATAATGAAAAAATATATTCAGCTGAAAATATGAAGGTAGGGTTGTTTCAGAGCTGATTTATTTCTTAGGGAGAAAAGTACGATTATGCGTCGAGCGGTTATTACAGGTTTAGGAATTGTTTCATGTATTGGGATTGATAAGAAAGCAGTAGAAGAGAGTCTTAGAAAAGGGACTTCCGGTATAAGCAAAAGTTTAGATTATGAAGAACATGGATTTAGAAGTAGAGTTCATGGAAGACCAAATATAAATATAGAGGATTTTATAGATAAAAGGCAGCTGAGGTTTATGGGGGATGGTGCAGCCTTTAACTTTATAGCTATGCAACAAGCTATAGATGATAGTGGGCTAGAGGAAAAAGAAGTTTCTAATGAAAGAACAGGGCTTATTGTTGGATCAGGAGGGCCTTCAACAAAAAACTTATTTGCCGCACATAAAACTGTAATAGAAAAAGGTAGCCCTAAAAGGATGGGACCATTTATGGTTACGCGGGGCATGTCTTCTACAAACTCAGCTTGTATAGCAACGCCCTTCAAAATAAAGGGCGTCAACTATTCTATAACTTCAGCTTGTTCAACCTCTGCTCATTGTATAGGCAATGCAGTTGAGCAAATACAGCTGAACAAGCAAGACGTAGTGTTTGCAGGAGGAGGAGAAGAATTAGACTGGACACTCTCCTGTCTTTTCGATGCAATGGGCGCAATGTCTAGCAAATATAACGATACACCAGAAAACGCTTCAAGAGCTTTTGACAGAGATAGAGATGGTTTCGTTATCGCAGGTGGGGGTGGTGTAGTTGTCGTAGAGGAGTTAAACCACGCAATTGCCAGAGGAGCAAAAATATATGCAGAGGTCACAGGTTATGGCGCAACCTCAGATGGTTATGACATGGTAGCACCATCAGGCGAAGGAGCTGAGAGATCGATGAGATTAGCTTTAGCCTCTTTGAACGGTAGGAAGGTTGATTATATTAATGCACATGGTACTTCAACTCCAGCAGGAGATGTCACTGAGATACAAGCGGTTAGGAATGTATTCAGTGAAGAAAAACAGCCTTTAGTTGCTTCCACGAAATCACTTACTGGCCATAGCCTTGGCGCTGCAGGTGTCCAAGAAGCTATTTATTCACTGATTATGATGGAAAATAACTTTATATCTGCAAGTGCCAATGTTTTTAATTTGGATGAAGAAATCAATTCTAATGAAGTGGCTACTGGATTGGTCGAAGGTATTGAATTGGATACTGTTTTATCGAATAGCTTTGGGTTTGGAGGTACCAATGCCTCAATAGCCTTAAGCAAGTTTACTGGATAGCTTCTTTGTCTGGCCTTATGAAAAATAAAAAGGGTTTGGTTATGGGTGTAGCCAACCAGAAGTCTATTGCATGGGGAATAGCTGAAGTATTAAGTGCAGAAGGAGCATCTTTAGCTTTAACTTATCAGGGTGAAAACTTTAAAAAAAGAGTAGAGCCATTAGCCAACGGTATAGGCTCAAAGCTTTTATTTGATGTTGATGTCACAGATGAAAGTTCGGTAGATAGATGTTTTAGTCATTTATCAAAAGAGTGGGGGTCGCTAGATTTCGTAGTTCATGCGCTTGCTTTTTCTGACAAATCTGAGCTGTCTGGTAGGTTTATCAATACTTCTAGGCAAAATTTTTTAAATTCTCTGGATATATCTTGTTTCAGCCTAATCGATGTCTCAAAGAGATGCTCACATCTTATGAAAAAAGGTGGAGCGATTTTAACACTTAGTTATTTAGGTTCGCAAAGAGTTACTCCAAATTATAATGTGATGGGGGTAGCAAAAGCCGCCTTGGAGTCATCGGTTAGATATCTTGCAAGCGATTTGGGTGAGGACGGGATTAGAGTGAATGCTATCAGTGCCGGACCAATGAAAACACTTGCGGGAGCTGCAATAGGCGGAGCGAGAAGAGTTTTCCGCCTTTCCGAGCAAAATTCTCCCCTAAAGTCAAATCCAACATTAAAATCAGTAGGGGGCACAGCTGCGTTTTTACTGAGTGATTATGGAATGCACGTTTCTGGAGAAGTAATCTTTGTAGATGGCGGTTACCATGTTATGGGTATGCCGAAACTAGATAATATTGAGAAGGCATGAGTTGGTAGATTTCTCTCTTATTTCTGATACCTACGATAAAATCCATCAGCATTTAGTTGAAACGCCTTTACTAGAATCGCCTTTTCTTAGTGAACGACTAAATAAGCGTGTTTTAATCAAAGCTGAGTGCTTACAAAAAACAGGTTCTTTTAAATATAGAGGAAGTTGGTCTTCTTTTGTGAATAATGATTTCGAAGACTTAAAAAATGGTGTATTAGCGTATTCTTCTGGAAATCATGCTCAAGGCATAGCAGCCGTATCAAATCAACTTAAAATTCAAGCTACAATCATAATGCCAAAGGATGCTCCTAGACTTAAGATAAAAAATACACAGTCTTATGGAGCAAATGTAGTCTTTTACGACCGAATAAAAGAGAGTAGAGAAGAGATTGGCGAAAAGCTACAGAAAGAAAAAAATTTAAAGCTTATAAGACCTTATGATGATCCCTTTGTAATCGCTGGACAAGGCTCTCTGGGAATTGAGCTAATCAATCAAGCAAAAAGGATGAAATTAGATGCAGCAGATGTACTAGTTTGTTGTGGAGGAGGGGGATTAGCTTCAGGTATTTGTTTAGCTTTTCAAGGATTAAATGAGAATTTTAAGGTTAGAACTTGTGAACCTGAAAATTTTGACGATATGGCTAGATCATTAAAGCAAAAAAGTAGAGTAACGAATAAGGGGATGGATGGATCTATTTGCGACGCTATTTTGACTCCAACACCTGGGGAACTAACTTTTGAAATTCTTAAAAAGCATGCGGCCCCTGGTCTAGTCGCTAGCGATGCGCAAGCTCTCGAGGCAATGAGCTTGTTATTTTTGCACCATAATTTAGTTGTTGAGCCTGGAGGCGCCATCTCACTAGCAGCGGCATTAAATCAGTATGAAAAAATTGATTCAGATGCGCTTATCATTGTCTGTACCGGTGGAAACGTTGACCCATTTATTTTTTCAAAAGCTTTAGATCTAATTGATACTTAATATTAAGTATACTTTTTTAGTAGTTGCTTCGTAAGGCGTTTTTTATATCTACGTTGTCTTTGTCGGCTCTTGGTTATATTGGCTCGCCAATGTTCACGCTTATCTTTTACGATCTCTTCGAAATCCTGGGCTACTTCTATACTTTCCGCGTCTATTTCGTATGTTCTTTTAGTCATATACTTATAGATAGCCGTAATCAAAGATAATCAAAAAAATATTTACAAGTGTTCACTTTTTGTTCTATTTTTAGCTATGAGTATGTACGAATCATATAAATCTATTTCAAAAAAAATCACTTTGAGAGATGTGAAAAAATTATTTAAAGAAAATGAAAAGACTTGGAATGACTTTATTCGTTTAGATGGCCAAACTATAATTTTTAACGGCTGCACAGTTCAGATTTCCTGTAATTTAGATAGTTCTGTAGTATTTAAAACAAGAGAGGAAAGACACAGTGAGTGTCTTCAATATATAATGAGTTGTCTTGAATTTGGTCTGGATACAAAGATTTGGAATGAGGAGATTCTAATGGAAGTTAATACGCTTTATGAGACTAGTTAATTCAACTGTTACTAGCAGCCTAAAAGATTCGATTAGAGTTTTTTCTTGAAAAACTTATACAATGGAGGAGATATTTTCCTAAAGCTTAGTAACAATTAAAGATATTCTCAAAAATTTTTCGTTAATTTCTGTGTAAAGAGACAGTGGTAAGGTAAGTCTAAAAAAATAAAGTACCTGTAAACTAAAGAGTAAAAGTTTTACAAATGATTGATAGAGAATTAAACAGATATATAAGTGGCCACTTAAACTGCGTCGCAAATACTTTGTATAAAAGAGGTGTCCACGCAAATTGGATTACATTATCGGGACTAGCGATAGCCTTTCTATGCTTCCTGGCATTATCATATGGCTTATTTTATTTGGGGTTAATATTAATCCTAATTAATCGATTTTTAGATGGTTTGGACGGCAGTTTAGCACGGCTAGGAACACCAAGAAAGTTCGGCGCTTTTTTTGATATTACATCAGACTTTGCATTTTATGCCTTAATTCCTTTGGGTTTCGCAGTGGTTTCTCCGCATGAAAATGCATTGCCGACAGCTTTTTTGCTAGCGGCTTTTTATGTGAATGGATCAAGCTTTCTAGCCGAAGCTATAATAATAGAAAAATATAATATTAAAATTGACCAGGCGGATAAGGGATTTTTTTACTCTTTTGGATTAATTGAGGGTTTTGAAACTATATGTTTCTTTTTATTTATTTGTCTTTTTCCAAATGTCTACTCTAATGCTGCCTATGTTTTTTTGACCTTAACACTATTAACGCATGTGGTGCGAGTATTTAAATCATTTAAGCGTTTTCTATAATTTATTGAACTCTGTCTATAATCCTTTCGTTTTGCGGATCATATGGACTATCTTGAACTATTTCCGCATCCCAAAAAGCATCATCGATTTTTATCTTAAGTTTTGTACCTACTTCAGAAAATGAGGACTTAACATAACCGATACCAATACTTTTTTGAAAATGTACTGAATATCCTCCCGAAGTTAATCTACCAAGCATAGAGTCTTCTGTTTCATTGTATATAGCTTCTCTTCCCCAAGGATCAATACCCTTTGGACCATCTATAAGAAGAGTTACACATGACACCTCTGTTTTCCTTTTTAGTAGAGCATCTTTCCCTAAAAAGTTTTTATTAATATCCACAAATCTACTGAGATTAGACTCGAATGGCCCAGCGTCTCTTCCAAGATCTGACCCAAATGCTTTGTAGGATTTTTCCTGCCTCAGCCAATTTTGTGCTCTGGCACCAACTAATTTCAAATTGAACTCTTCCCCTGAACTCAGTAATACATCAAGTAAGTAATTTTGCATCTCAATAGGATGATGGAGTTCCCATCCAAGCTCACCTGTATAAGCAACTCTAAGAGCTCTAACTGGACACATACCAATTTCAATATCTCTGTATGAAAGCCATGGAAACTGTTTGTTTGATAAGGTTCCATCAGGGTCTTCACTTACAACTAATTTTTTTAAGAAGTTTCTAGATTTTGGTCCAGCGATTGAAAATACACCCCATTGGCTGGTACAGTCATAAATGCTTACATCGTCGAATTTGCTGTCAGTCAAGGACTTATGTAAATAATCAGAATCATATTCAGTCCAAGCACCGGCTGAAATCAGATAGTAGCTCTCCTCCGAAAGACAAACTATTGTATATTCAGTCCGAATAGTCCCCAAAATAGATAAAGCATAAGTTAGATTAATTCTTCCCTTACTAGGTAATTTATTACAAGTAAACCAATCTAGAAATTTTCTTGCATTTTTCCCATTAACATAGTGTTTCGTGAAAGCAGTTGAGTCAATTAGCCCTAAACCTGATCGAATTGCTTCTGCTTCATTTTTAGAATATTCCCACCATCCACCCCTCCTGAAGCTTCTAGATTTCTTATCATCGAACTCATCTTTAGCAAAATAGTTGGGTCGTTCCCATCCATTAACTTGACCGAATTGCGCCCCTAATTCCTTAAACCTAGTGTAAGATGGTGCCGTTCTTAAAGGTCGACATACTTCTCTCTCTTCATCAGGGTGATGCAAGATAAAAACGTGTTCATAAGCTTCTTCATTCTTTCTCATGGCGTACTGAGTGGTCATCCAATTCCCGTATCTCCTCGGGTCCAATGATCCCATATCTATCTCCGCTTCTCCATCAATAATCAATTGTGCTAAATAATAACCTGCTCCACCAGCAGCAGTTATACCAAATGAAAATCCTTCAGCGATCCAAGCATTTCTTAACCCTGGAACTGGCCCTAATAGTGGATTTCCATCTGGCGTGTAACAAATGGGGCCATTATAGTCATCTTTTATTCCGAGGTTCTCGCTCGATGGAATTCTATGGATAAAAGACATGTATTCTTTTTCTATTCTCTCGAGATCAAGAGGGAACAAATCAGATCGAAAATTTCTTGGTACCGTAAATTCGAATTTTGCCGGTGCATTTTTTTCATATGGGCCTAATATCCACCCTGATCTTTCCTCTCTTACATACCACTTTGCGTCAGCATCTCGAATAACAGGATGCTCCCCATTTTGTTCTCTATACTTTTGAAGCTCAGGATCTTTTTCTGTTACGATATATTGATGCTCTACCGGAATCGCAGGAATTTTAATTCCTAACTTCTTTGCCGTAGCTTGAGAATGGTTCCCTGTAGCGGTAATTAAATGTTCGCACGCAAAAGATATTTTTTCCCCATTTGGAACAAGGTTTCCTCCTTTCTCTTCCATATAATCACATGATACTTTCCAAATATCTTTTTCATAATTAAAACTTTTTGCTTCAATTTTTCTTACAATTTGTACGCCTAGATCTCGTGCTGCTTTTGCCATAACCTGAGTTACGTCTGCCGGATTGATATAACCGTCCGTTGGATGAAATATCGCTCCAACAAGATCGGATGTATTAATAAGAGGCCATCTCTCATTAATTTCTTTAGGTTTTAGCCATGTATATGGAATGCCAACCGTTTCTGCCGTTGATGCGTACAATTTATATTCATCCATTCTTTCATTTGTCTGCGCCATTCGTAGGTTGCCAACCTGTGAGAACCCAACAGACATTCCAGTTTGCTTTTCCAATGATGGATATAACTTAAGAGAATAGTCATGTATGTGTGATGTGGCGTAGGACATATTGAATAGTGGAAGAAGACCGGCCGCATGCCATGTTGAACCTGAGGTAAGCTCGTCCCTTTCTAAAAGTAAGACGTCTTTCAAACCCTTTAGCGCAAGATGATATGCTATACTCACTCCTACAACACCGCCACCAACGACAATAGCCTGATAATTAGTCTTCATATTCCCCCCAAAATTCTTTCCTTTTATCAAAAATAGGTATAAAGAAAGCGTATTCAGTATTCTAACAACATTTTAGACTAGGTGTTATATATGTCTAACAAAAAGAAAGTTTTTATAAAAACATATGGCTGTCAAATGAATCAATATGACAGCGAAAAGGTGGTTTTAGATCTCGAAAAAAATCACTATGAACAAACAGGGGACATTCAAGAAGCTGATATGGTGTTGCTTAATACTTGCAACATTAGGGAGAAAGCTGCTGAAAAAGTCTATTCAGAGCTGGGTAGAATAAAAAAATTTAAGGACCAAAATACTGATTTAAAAATCGGTGTTACTGGATGCGTAGCACAAGCAGAATCTTTTGAAATATTTGATAGGCAGCCAGCGGTAGACTTTATTGTCGGTCCTCAATCATATCATAAATTTCCTGAGATCATCTCTAAGTTGAAAAATGGTAAGAGAAATATAATTGAAACGAGCTTTGAAGCCTCAAACAAATTTAATAGTATTTCGTCGTTGACGGGGGCACCTAAACCATCCGCTTTTGTGACAATTCAAGAAGGCTGCGACAAATTC
>CACJWR010000014.1:27500-39534 GCA_902596985.1 uncultured Alphaproteobacteria bacterium | reverse complement strand
TCACAGGAGATGTATGCACAATAGAAACAACACGAACATCACTGGTTAATTTTTTTATATAAGCTTGTTCATCTACCGATCCGGAATTGTCATTATGTTCGACTATAATGTGATTTCTTTGAGTATTTTTTGCCCACTTTTTCATTGCGCTCATAGAAGCGGGGTGCTCTAGCGTAGAACTTAACATAGCGCCTCCCTCTGGCAACTCCAGCGCTGCGGTTCGTATAAGCCGAAAAAGTAACTCTGTACCGCTTTCACCAACAATGACGTCACCTCGATCTGCATTAAAAAAGAGCCTCATTTTAGCTTTTCCATTTTCGATCGACTTAACAAGAGATTTGGAGGCATCGTTTTCTCTTCCCTGATTGTCAGGATACGATGCATAAAGAGCTGATGTTTCAACAACTGATTTAAGTCTTAGAGAGCCTCCGGCATTCTCAAAAAAAATACGGTCTCCCTCAAACGGACAGGTCTCCACATGCACAAATTTTTTCCGTATGGATTCAATAAGTCCTTGTCGTTCCTCAATCACCTTTAAATACCTTTTGTTTGTGGCTAGACCTTTGATATAAATGTAATTTTGAAAATATAAAGTCGTTTATTAAGATTTATCCATATCTTCAAGCTGCTTGACAAAACTACCAAAAAAATTTTTTGATAATTTTTTAGCCGTACTTTGGATTAAGCGTGACCCAAGTTGTGCTATCTTTCCTTTTACCTGTGCACTGACTTCATAAGATAAGGTAGTCGACAATGTAGCCTTATCTTCTATCAGCTTGACTTTTGCAGACCCGCTTGCAGCTCCAGCAATCCCGCCTTTCCCACTTCCAGTTATAGTATACCCGTTAGGCGGATCGATATCGCTCAGAGTGATATTACCAGTAAAACGCGTAGACATTGGACCAATCTTTAGCTTTACTTCAGCAGCTAATTCAGTCTCACTACGCCTCTCTAACTTTTCACACCACGGTATTGACTTCTTAAGAAACTGTTCGTCGTTAAGCGCTGCCCAAACCCTTTCCTTAGAAAGGGGTAGTTCATAACTATCTTTAATTTCCATTTAACAAACCTTTACCGCGCACTGGCAACAATGTCTGCATAAGTTATACAAATCCTAAGGACCTAAACTACGGCTCTCTTAGTCATTTCTTTAATTAGGTTGGCACGATATTCTGGTGAAGCATGCAAATCACTTATCAATCCATCAGAAGAAATCTCCAGCGCGCTTAAGGCATCAGCATTATAATTGCTTGAAAGCGCGGCCTCCATTTCAGCATGTCTGAATACTCCACCTTCTCCTGCTCCAGTCACAGCAACCCTGACACCATCATTAAACTGTGCTACGAACACTCCAACCATGGCATAACGTGAAGCAGGATTAGGGAATTTGACATAATTAGCCTTTGTAGGCTTTGAAAAACTAATAGCCTCTATTATTTCGTTTTCTTCAAGTGCTGTTTCAAACATACCTGTAAAAAATTCATCAGCTTCTATACTTCTAGTATTAGTGTGAACTATTGCCTTTAAAGCAAGTACCGCTGATGGATAGCAAGCAGACGGGTCATTATTTGCCACAGAACCACCGAGCGTTCCTCTATTTCTGACTTGTCTATCACCTATACCATCTGCAAGTTTTGCTAATGCGGGTATTGCCTCGTTTACTAAACCAGACTCAGCAACGGATGCATGCTTTGTCATAGCTCCTATCTTTATCGTGTCACCCTCATCACTAATTGAATCAAGATCACACCCAGAAATGTCGACGAGACCATCTGGACTTGCCAGCCTTTGCTTTAAGGTTGGAATTAACGTCATTCCCCCAGCCAAAAACTTTCCTTCACCCATTGATTTAATTGCTTCTAGAGCTTCTGAGGTACTGTTTGGTTTTATATACTTTGTAGAATACATTAATTTCTCCTTATTCTGCGGCCACTGATTGGCTTTCTTGTATGGCTTTCCATACCTTTTGGGGAGTTGCCGGCATAGACATGTCAGTAACACCAAGTGGTGACAACGCATCTATCACCGCGTTTATAAGTGCGGGAGGAGATGCTATAGCTCCTGCTTCTCCACAACCCTTAACACCCAGATCATTATGCGTGCAAGGAGTATTCGTGTACCCTACCTTGAAAGACGGTAGATCATCTGCTCTTGGCATACAGTAATCCATGTATGACGCTGTAAGCAACTGACCATTTTCATCATAATGTGCATCCTCTAAAAGAGCTTGTCCTATACCCTGAGCAATACCTCCATGAACCTGGCCTTCAACTATCATAGGATTAACTAGGTTACCAAAATCATCGCAAGCAGCCCAATCTACCACTTCAACTACGCCAGTTGCCGGATCAATTTCAACCTCAGCAATATGTGTTCCTGAGGGAAAAACAAAATTCGTAGGATCATAGAATGCGTTTTCCTCTAATCCTGGCTCTAATGTCTCCAGGGGATAATTGTGAGGGACATATGCCGCAAGAGCAATCTCACCAAATGCCTTCTCCTTATCCGTTCCCCCAACAACAAACTTTCCATCCTTGAAGTCAATATCATCTTCAGAGGCTTCAAGAAGATGGGCTGCAATCTTTTTACTCTTGTTTATTATCTTATCGACAGCCTTGCTTATAGCTGATCCGCCAGACGCTAATGATCTCGAGCCGTAAGATCCCATTCCAAAGGGAGTTTTATCTGTGTCCCCGTGAATCACTTCAACGTTCTCCATAGGTATTCCAAGCTTGTCTGCAACTATCTGGGCAAATGTTGTTGCGTGGCCTTGTCCATGGCTGTGTGAACCAGTGAAAACGCTAATCGTTCCTGTTGGATTTACTCTTACCGAGGCAGATTCCCACTGACCAACACGTCCACCCAAAGCTCCTACTACAGCAGATGGAGCAAGACCACAAGCTTCTATGTAGCTTGACATGCCTATACCCCTGTACATTCCTCGCTTTGCAGCTTCCGCTCTTCTTTTTTCAAAATTGGAGTAATCAATCATTTCCATGGCCTTATCCAGATGCGGTTCGTAATCTCCAATGTCGTACTGCAAAGCTACTTGGGTTTGATAAGGGAACGCATCTTTGGGAATAAAATTAATCCTTCTAAACTCAGCAGGGTCCATACCAACTTCTTTTGCAGCTGTTTCCATGGTTCTTTCGAGCAAGTATGTAGCCTCAGGTCGTCCCGCACCTCTGTAAGCATCAACATTTACCGTGTTAGTTGCCATTCCTTTAACGTTTGTATAAATGGCCGGTATATCATATTGACCTGACAACAAAGTTCCATGCAAGATTGTTGGGACCACTACAGAGAATGCAGATAAATATGCTCCCAAGTTGCAAACGGTGTCAACTCGTAATCCAATAATTTTGTTATTCTCATCAAGAGCTAGTTGCACATCATTCACGTGATCTCTTCCATGACAGTCGGTCAAGAACGCTTGGGTCCTATCAGCCGTCCATTTTACTGGTCTTCCAATCTTCTTGGAAGCCCAAACACAAACAGCTTCTTCAATATACACGTAAATCTTTGATCCAAATCCACCTCCTACATCAGGCGCTATAACCCTTAGCTTAGACTCTGGAATGGCGAACATAAAAGCTGCCAAAACGAGTCGTGTTAGATGAGGATTTTGAGAGGTTGTATGTAAAGTATAAGATTCATCCAGCGAATCGTATTCTGCAAGAGCTGAACGAGGTTCCATGGCATTCGGAACAAGCCTATTGTTCCTTACACTCAACTTCACAACTTTAGCAGCGCTTTCTATTGCTTTATTTGTTGCGCTCTCATCACCCAACTCCCAGTCAAAATAGCAATTATTTGGAACCTCCTCATGAATTTGAGCACCTTCGTCAGCATTCACGAAATCAACGACCGGTGTTAATTCGTTATAGTCAACATCTATTAATTCAGCAGCAGACTTTGCCTGCTCCATCGTTTCTGCGACTACAACTGCCACAGCATCTCCGACAAACCTAACTTTGCCTTGAGCAAGCAAAGGATGTGGGGGTTCTTTTGTAGAAGAGCCGTCTCGGCACGGAACAACCCATCCGCAAATTGGTCCTCCGACTTTATCTGCTGCTATATCAGATCCTGTGAACACTCCAACTACTCCGGGAGCTGACTGAGCAGCTTTTGTGTCGATACTTTTGATTTCAGCGTGAGCCACGTCAGATCGTAGAAAATACGCCTGAACCTGTCCGGGTCTGTTAATGTCGTCTGTATATCTTCCTTTTCCCGTAAGAAATTTTTTATCCTCTGTTCTTCTTACAGATGATCCTATTCCGTCTATTTTTGTAACTTCGGTCATTAATTTTACCCTCCCATTTTAGCCGCACCGGCTTTAACTGATTGAACAATATTGTGATAGCCTGTGCACCGGCATATATTCCCCTCAAGGCCTTTTCTAATTTCATCTTCACTAATATTTTTATTTTTGGTGACCATCTCAACGGCACTCATAACCATTCCTGGTGTACAGAACCCGCACTGCAGTCCATGATTCTCGTGAAAAGCTTGCTGCATTGGATGCAACTCGTCTCCATCCGCTAAACCCTCGATAGTTACTATTTCGGAACCCTCGGCTTGCTTTGCTAGCATTGTGCATGCTTTAACGGACACCCCATCTAAATGAATAACGCAAGCACCGCATTGGCTTGTATCACACCCAACATGCGTACCAGTTAAACCGACATGTTCTCGTATAAAGTCTATCAACAAAGTATTGTCAGCAACATCTTTTGTTTCTAATTTTCCATTAAGCTTAAGACTTATCTCTCCCATGATTCCTCCTCCAAAAAAGGTCTAACCAACGCACATTGTTGTTGTTTATGTTGATTTTTCGATTATCCCAGTCAAAAAATAGCGTTGATATATACAACTATGATTTTATATTGGCACCTTATATTGTAAAGTGAAAACTTGACGCTGGGATAAGACATTGAGAAATATTTTTAAAGACCCTAAAGCATTGGTCGATGAAATGAAGACCGAGGGCTACATTATCAACCAGAGATTATCAATAGCCCTATATCTCGCTTTGATAAAAGGGAAACCCCTTTTTTTAGAAGGCGAAGCTGGTGTAGGGAAAACTGAAATTGCGAAAACCCTATCATCGATTCTTAAAACTCCCTTGATTAGACTTCAATGTTACGAAGGACTTGACATAAGTCAGTCTTCTTATGAATGGAATTACGGAAAGCAGCTAATTTCTATTCAATCCACTAGTGATAAAAACATAGATCTCTTTTCTGAAGATTTCTTAATAGAAAGGCCTTTATTAAAAGCCCTAAGACAAAAACCTAGTGAGAGAGCTGTCCTTTTAATCGATGAACTAGATAGAGCGGATGAAGCTTTTGAAGCCTATTTGCTTGAGTTTCTGTCAGACTGGCAAATTACAATTCCAGAGATAGGATCTATAATTGCTAAAGAGCCCCCAATCGTAATAATTACTTCTAATCGAACCAGAGAGGTACATGATGCACTCAAAAGAAGATGCTATTATAGCTGGGTAGATTATCCTGATAAGCAAACAGAGTTGGATATTTTAAAGCAGAGGGTTCCACACACTAAACCCACACTTCAAACAGAGCTGATAAATTTTGTACAACATTTAAGAGAGAAAGATTTATATAAAGCGCCTGGCATTGCCGAAACTATCGATTGGGCTGAGGCGTTGGTTGAGCTAAATTGTGTTGCTCTTGACCCTCAGACTATCGACTCCACGATTGGCGTTCTCTTGAAGTACCAAGACGACATTGCGAAAATTCAGGGATCTGAGGCATCAAAAATACTTAATGATGTTAAAATTGCTGTAGTTACGCAGAAGTAAAAATTGGGGAATTAATGAATATTCTAGACGGCAAGTTACCGGAAAATATTTTACTTTTTACGCGGTTGTTAAGAGCCTCTGGAATAAGAATAGGTTCAGAAGGTGTCACTGATTCTATTGAAGCAATTCAAAAAGTTGGTCTGAGATCTAGAGGAGAGTTTTACTTTGCTTTACTAACATGTCTCACGAAAAAGAAAGAGGACGAAATCATCTTCAGGCAAGCATTTGATTTATTTTGGCAAAACCCAAAGTTTCAAGAAAAACAACGAAATATGCTTCTGCCTAGAACGCGAGTCAGTGAAAACAATGAGGAAAAACCAGAGCTTGCTAAGAGAATTAAAGAAAATTTACCAAAGACCGATAAAATAAAAAAATTGAACCAAGTTGAAGACAATGTAATTTTTGATACATCAGGATCTGCTTCTGATACGCAGTTAAAAAAATCAAGAGACTTTGGGACGATGTCGAAAGAGGAGCTTGAACAAGCAACCAACGTAATTCGAGATTTGTCGATATATCTGCCTCAAAAACCCTATCGTCGATTTGCCCCGAGAAAATTGGGATCAGAATTCTCCGTTCGTTATGGATTGAAGGAGAGTGCCAGGCATTTCGGTATGGTACTACCAAAATTAATGAAAAGAAAAGAAAAAGAGCGCCCAATTTTTTTCTTGATTGATATTTCTGGCTCTATGGAAAATTATTCAAAAACACTTATACATTTTGTGCATAATCTAATGCAAAGACATAAAAACTGCTTTGCTTTTCTCTTTGGGACAAAGCTGACAAACATAACCCATTTGCTAAAAAACAGGGATATTGATGATGCTATACAAAAAATATCAAAAGTTACTGATGACTGGGCTGGAGGAACTCGTATCCGAGACAGTATATTTGAATTTAATAAGACTTGGGTAAGACGAACTCCCACCTCAGGCTCTCTTGTACTTTTTATAAGTGACGGTCTTGATAAGAACCATCAAAGTGATTTGCTAGTTCAAATGGAAAGACTTAAAAAAAACTGCAAACATCTCGTTTGGCTTAACCCTCTTTTGAGATATAAAAAGTTTTTACCAAAAAGTGTTTCAATTAAAAGAATTTTAAAAAATGTTGATGCCTTACTTCCCATACATTCATTAGAAAGTATTGAAAACTTGACATTATATCTTGCTCGAAACAAAAGAGGAGAGTCAGATATTTTAAACTGGAGAGCGCGAATAATGGATAGAGAGAAGGAGCTTACAAGTTGAGGGTTTCAGATATAGATATCGACGTAATTAATACAGCACACATTTGGGATAAAGAGAAGAGAGATTTCTCTCTTGCTGTTGTAGTAAAAACATGGGGTTCATCACCTAGACAAGTTGGTAGCATGATGCTTATTAGAGACGATGGCCATATCGTTGGTTCTGTATCAGGGGGCTGCGTAGAAGGTTCGGTGATATTCAGCGCTAAAAAAATTCTTGCTGAAAGCTCGGCCGAGATATTAGATTTTGGCGTTGCAGATCAAGACGCTTGGTCGGTTGGACTATCGTGTGGAGGCAAGATCTCAGTCTTTGTTTGTCCACGAAAAAAAATACAAGCTAATTTGTTTGAAAAACTTAATTTGGCAAATGTAAATAGAGAAATTTTCCAGATAGAATGTGATTTTCGCCGTGGGGAAATCTTTGAAAATAAGAGTTTAAACTCGAATGATGACTGTCTTCCATTAAAGTTAATACCCAAACCAAGATTATTTATAGTTGGCGCTGTTCACATTACCCAATATTTAATACCAATGGCTAAGGAAGCTGGGTTTGAAGCTGTTTTAATTGATCCACGTAGTCACTTCGCTACAAGTGAACGTTTTCCAAATACAGAGATTATGAATGACTGGCCAGATGATGCTCTCAAGAAATTTCGTTTAAATGAGAATGATTGCTTGGTCACTTTAACCCATGATCCAAAAATTGACGACCCTGCATTACTTATTGCATTAAATAGTCCCTTGTTTTCGATATCTTGTTTGGGAAGTAAGAAGACACATGCCAGTAGAAAGGCTCGATTGCAGAAACAGGGAATTAGTGAGGAACAGTTTAGGCGAATAAATGGGCCTGCAGGACTAGATATAAATGCGAAAAATCCTGCCGAGATAGCCGTTTCAATACTCGCTGAATTAATAAAAGACTGGCGTGGCGAAACCTAAATGAAGATTTTAGGTTTAGACCCGCAAGAAAGTCTCGGCTCAGTTATAGCACAAACCTATAACTTGCCAGGAAAAACAATTTCAAAAGGTACCTTCGTGACCAGTGAGATTGTAGGTTATTTCAAAGAGGGTGAGGTTCAAAATATTCTTTGTGCGGTGCCAGACAATGGTGACATACATGAAGATGAAGCTGCCAACATTATAAGTAATGCAATTGATAGAAGTCACATTTATATAGATAGCGCTTCAACAGGTAGAGTTAACTTTAAAAGCCGATCACTCTGTCTTGTAAGATATAAAAGAGATTTAATAAAAAAAGTGAACCTGGTAGATGAGAGTATTGCTTTCTCAATTGTTGAACATAATCAGCTTCTGGCAAAAAATGACTTGATAGCTACTTTAAAAATCATTCCTTTTTTCACACAAAAAAAATACGTAGACCAAGTTATTTCGATACTGGATAAGAATGAACTTTTCAAAACACATAGTTTGAATAAAAAGGAAGTAAGTTTAATCCAGACATCATTTGAGTGGCAAAAAAAATCTATGTTCACAGCCACATCGAATGTAACAAGAAATCGGTTAGAAGCTTTAGACTGCTCACTAAATGAAGAAAAATTCATTCGTCACGATTACAATGTGCTTCGGACCGAGATAAGGTCTTCTATAGAGAACGGTATAGATATCCTTCTCATAAGTGGTGCTTCTGCAATTATAGACCGCTCTGACTATATTCCTAAAGCAATCTTGTCGGAAGGAGGCGAAATAATTCAGTATGGTCTCGCGGTAGATCCAGGAAACCTTCTTTTGGTTGGTAAAATAGGTGAAACAACCATAATAGGTATGCCAGGATGTGCGAGGTCTCCAAAATTAAATGGCTTTGACTGGGTTTTGCAGTTGTTGATGGCTGACATCCCGGTTGTCAAGGAGGAACTTGCAGAAATGGGAGCCGGTGGGCTTTTAATGGAGATTGCATCCCGGCCATTACCGAGAGCTTTAGCTAAAAGCGTGAACAAACGAGAGAAAAAGATGATGGGCGTCATTTTAGCTGCTGGAAATTCCAGAAGAATGGGCAAAGATAATAAACTTCTTAAGAATATTGATGGCGCTCCTTTAATAAGAAATATAGCCCTCGAAATAACTAAAAGCGACCTTGACAGCTGCTCTATAGTTCTTGGGTATCAGTCCGACAAAGTTGCGGATGTTATAAAAGACCTAAATATTAACCTAATCTTAAATCCACTGTGGAAAGAGGGCCAGGCAAGCTCTTTGAAGGCGGCACTTAATAGTCTAACTTCTTCTTATAGTGATCTTTTAGTAATGTTAGGTGACTTACCAGGCATAAAGTCGGGCCATATAAATAGAATAATTGAAGAGCACCTATCCTCTGAAAACAGAAGGTCAAAAATAACCATACCTTCATTTAAGGGAGAAAAGGGTAACCCCGTTATTTGGGGCAAATCATTTTTTCACGATCTATCTAACCTAGAAGGAGATGTTGGAGGGAGAGTCCTGTTCGACCAACATCCTGCTGCAATTAACCTAATAGAGATGGATGACCCAGGTGTTGTGACCGACACTGATACACCTGAGGATTTCAAGAGTTATATAGCCAATCGAGCTTGAGGTCGCTAATTGAGCTTATAGATAAAACATACTGAGGAAATGATACATTTATAAATGTGTTATTGGTTGCGGGGGTAGGATTTGAACCTACGACCTTCAGGTTATGAGCCTGATGAGCTACCGGGCTGCTCCACCCCGCGACAAAAAATGTAGGGGTCTTTTTAAAATTGGCGGTTACCTACTCTCCCACATCTTAAGATGCAGTACCATCGGCGCAACGGTGCTTAACGGTCGAGTTCGAGATGGAATCGAGTGTTTCACTCGCGCTATAACCACCAAATTTAAAAAGACCCAACTTAAAATACACTAAAAATTTATGATACCTTCTACTAGATCGTATCAAGCCTATCGGGTTATTAGTACCAGTCAACTGAACGCATTACTACGCTTACATCTCTGGCCTATCGAAGTGGTGGTCTACCACTACCCTCAAGGGAGACCTTGTTTTGAGGGGGGCTTCCCGCTTAGATGCTTTCAGCGGTTATCCTGTCCGCACATAGCTACCCTGCACTGCCGTTGGCACGACAACAGGTCCACCAGTGGTGCGTCCACCCCGGTCCTCTCGTACTAGGGGCAGCTCCTCTCAAGTCTCCAACACCCACGGCAGATAGGGACCGAACTGTCTCACGACGTTCTAAACCCAGCTCACGTACCACTTTAATCGGCGAACAGCCGAACCCTTGGGACCTGCTCCAGCCCCAGGATGTGATGAGCCGACATCGAGGTGCCAAACACTGCCGTCGATATGGACTCTTGGGCAGTATCAGCCTGTTATCCCCGGCGTACCTTTTATCCGTTGAGCGATGGCCCTTCCACGCGGGACCACCGGATCACTATGGCCGACTTTCGTCTCTGCTCGACTTGTCAGTCTCGCAGTCAAGCGGGCTTCTGCCATTGCACTCTGCGGTTGATTTCCGACCAACCTGAGCCCACCATTGCGCGCCTCCGTTACTCTTTAGGAGGCGACCGCCCCAGTCAAACTACCCACCACACACGGTCCCGGATCCGGATAACGGATCGCGGTTAGACATCAAATCAGACAAGAGTGGTATCTCAAGGGTGGCTCCACAGAAACTAGCGTCCCTGCTTCAAAGCCTACCACCTATCCTGCACATGACTAATCTAATGCCAATGTGAAGCTATAGTAAAGGTGCACGGGGTCTTTCCGTCTGACCGCGGGTACCCCGCATCTTCACGGGGAATTCAATTTCGCTGAGTCTGTATTGGAGACAGTGGGGAAGTCGTTACGCCATTCGTGCAGGTCGGAACTTACCCGACAAGGAATTTCGCTACCTTAGGACCGTTATAGTTACGGCCGCCGTTTACCGGGGCTTCAATTCGGTGCTTGCACACCTCCTCTTAACCTTCCGGCACCGGGCAGGCGTCAGACCCTATACATCGCCTTGCGGCTTCGCAGAGCCCTGTGTTTTTAGTAAACAGTCGCCACCCCCTGGGTTGTGTCCCCTACATCTAGTTGCCTAAATATAGGGCCTCCTTCTCGCGAACTTACGGAGGTATTTTGCCGAGTTCCTTCAATACAGTTCTCTCAAGCGCCTTGGTATACTCTACCTGTCCACCTGTGTCGGTTTAGGGTACGATCATAATGGAGGGCTATTTCCAGGAACCACTAAGCAGCAAGATCAATCCAATAAGACCTTACTACACTCGTGATCCGTCACACTCTCCTGGCCCAGGAATATTAACCTGGTTCCCATCGACTACGCCTTTCGGCCTCGCCTTAGGGGTCGGCTTACCCTGCTCAGATTAGCTTTAAGCAGGAACCCTTGGACTTCCGGCGACAGGGTCTCTCACCCTGTTTATCGCTACTCATGTCAACATTCTCACTTCCGATCTCTCCACCGGATGCCTTACAGCCCGGCTTCACAGAAAAACTCATTCGACATCAACGCACTTGGAAGTGCACTGAAAGTCGCATGAATTTATATCACGGAACGCTCCGCTACCACACTTTACAGTGTCCTCAGCTTCGGCTCATGGCTTGAGCCCCGTTACATCTTCGCCGCAACACAACTTATCTAGACCAGTGAGCTGTTACGCTTTCTTTAAATGATGGCTGCTTCTAAGCCAACATCCTGGTTGTTTTGGTCGTATCACCTGCTTTCCCACTTAGCCATGAATTAGGGGCCTTAGCTGGAGGTTAGGGTTGTTTCCCTTTCCACAACGGACGTTAGCATCCGCTGTGTGTCTGCTAGATATTACTCCCCGGTATTCGGAGTTTGGTTAGGATCAGTAAGCCTGTGGGGCCCCATTACCCATCCAGTGCTCTACCCCCGGGGGTATTCGTCTAACGCTCTACCTAAATAGATTTCGCGGAGAACCAGCTATCTCCGAGTTTGATTGGCCTTTCACCCCTAGGCACACCTCATCCCGATCTTTTTCAA
>CACJWR010000014.1:0-22500 GCA_902596985.1 uncultured Alphaproteobacteria bacterium | reverse complement strand
CAAGGGAAAGAAGTTTTTTGTCCAATAAGACTTCTGGAACATCTTCTCTAACTATTCGAAGTGCGAGCCCTTCGGCGATTGCAGTTTTCCCAACTCCGGGAAAACCAATTAAAATTGGGTTATTTTTGGTTCTTCTACTCAAAACTTGAATAGTCCTACGGATCTCTTCATCTCTGCCAATAATAGGGTCAATATTCCCCTCAGAGGCTCTGTTCGTTAAATTTACGGTGTAATCATCTAGAATATTATCACCTTCTTGGTGACCCTGGCTTTCAATCTTATTCCCTCTTCTTTCTGCAGTTACTAACTCCTCTAACTGATTAATATTTTTCATTTTGTTGACTAGTTTTTTGGAGATTTCACTTTTACCCAAAACAATTCCTAAAAATAAGGCCTCTAAACCAATAAACTTGTCACCAAACCTTTGTGCATAAATCTCTGCATTCTTAATTGATTCAGACAAATTTGCATCTATAAAAAGGTTCTTATGTCCTTCAACTCTGGGGAGAGAAATTAATATTTTATCAGTTTCTTGTAAGACCCAATAATAATTTCCACCTACTAATTCAATTAGCTTTCTAAACCTCTTCTTATTATTTAGTAGAATAGCTTTCATTACATGAGCTGTGGTAATCGTCTGATGGTCTAGTGCTCTTGCACTTTCCATAGCCTCAACCATTGTTTCTTTTGCTTTATCAGTATATTGTTCCAATTCCATACGACTAAAATTCCCTTCTATACCACTTATAGATGTGGTCTTATTCTTGATATACAACCGTAAGATTGATATTTTTCAAAGAATGGCTAACAAAGATAAAATAATTGTAGCTTTAGATTTCGAAAGTTGCGATAAGGCTCTGGCACTTGTTGAAAGCTTAGATGGATACGCAAATTTCTTCAAAATTGGATTAGGTTTGATTGGTAGGGGCGGCTTAGAGCTTGCTTATGAGTTAAAAAAAAGAGGCCTTCATGTCTTTTTGGATTTAAAATTATTCGATATCTCAAATACTATCAAAAACGCAGTGAGTGGGCTATGTGAGGCTAAATTTGATTTTTTAACGGTTCAAGGTGATCCTCAAGTTATCAAAGCCGCTGTTGAAGGCCGAGGAGCAAGTATTACCAAAATACTCGCAGTTACATTTCTTACAAGTCTAAATAGAAAAGATTTAGATCAAAATTTAATCATACCTGGAGAGATTCAGACTCTAGTTTGTAGTAGAGCTGAAAAAGCAATCTTAGCAGGAGCAGACGGGGTAATTGCTTCACCTCAGGAATTGTCAATAATCAGGGAAAATCCTATTTGTATGCAAAAGATTATTGTTACCCCAGGTATAAGACCAACCAACTCTGCCGTCGATGATCAGAAACGTGTCGCGACACCTTATGATGCCCTTAACATGGGAGCTTCACATCTTGTTATTGGAAGACCTATCTATAAGGCAAAGGATCCCGTTGCTGCGTATGAGGAAATAAAAATACAAATCTTGAATAACTAATCCGCAAAACGCTTAATAAACTCTTCAATTGCATATATGAGTCTTTTTTGAATTTTTGCAAATTCACTGTTTTTTATTTGCTGTTTTTCATGACTGTAAAGTGATCGCAAAATCTCAATCTGCACAACGTGTATATTGTTTGGGGGGCTTGCATAATTTTTAGTAATAAAACCCCCGGAGAAAGGATTGTTTAGGCTGACTTTAAATCCCACCTCTGTTAATAAAGTCTTCAACTCAACTACGATTTCATGTTCACAAGAGCGACCAAAACAATCGCCAAGGACAACCTCCACTGGATCTTTTTTACTAGCTAAATTCACCGAGCTCAGAGGCATTGAATGGCAATCTAAAAGTATAACTTTTTTAAATGAGGCCTCTGTTTGTTTTATCAGTGATTTTAGCTTGTTATGATATGGGAAGTAAAAAACTTGAAGTCTTTCATTGGCATCGTCTATTGAAAGTCTGTGATTGTAAATTGGCCTTTGGTCCGCAACGACACGTGGTATAACTCCTAGACCTGCCGATACCTTAAGTGTGTCTTTATATGATAAAAGATCTTCGATTAATAATGGATCCAACTCTTCACAATCTCTATTTAGATCAATAAATGACCTTGGAAATTTTGCTGAAAGCAATAGTGACCCTAAGCCGACCACCGGAGAAAAAAGCTGATCCACAAACAGATCCTCAGATGATCTTAAAGTACGTAATGATAAATCAGTCAGTTGCATAAATTTATCGGTGTAAATACTACCACTATGAGGTGAGTTGAATAGTACGCAATTTGTTTGATTTAGAGGTAATGAGAGTTTATATGGCTTCATATCATGAACAAAAAAGATCTGGTTTGATTAATTTAAACCTTGACCCTTCTTAGACTTTTTATATAGAAAAAACAATAGGGGCGTATAGCTCAGCGGGAGAGCACTTCGTTGACATCGAAGGGGTCACTGGTTCAATCCCAGTTACGCCCACCAAAAAAAAATGTTGTTTTTTTGTGAATTATCTTTAGAAGAACAAGTTCGGAGAGAAATATGAAAATAAGAAACTCATTGAGATCATTGAAACAACGCCATAGAAACTGCCGAGTGGTAAAGAGACGAGGTAAGGTTTATGTGATCAACAAAGTGCAACGAAGGTTTAAGGCTCGACAAGGCTGACTACAAGATTTCAATAGATGAACCTGAATAATTGTAACAACTTCAAAGACTTTAGAGAGCTCGCCAAAAGAAGGTTGCCCAGACCTATTTTCGATTATATCGATGGCGCCGCAGATGATGAACTCACATATGCAAGAAATACTGAGAGTTTCAACTCAGTGTCTTTAATACCCAGCGTATTAAGGTCTGTGAAAGATGTTGATATGTCCACGACGATATTTGGCAAGAAAATTTCTATGCCAGTATATTGCTCCCCAACAGCTGTACAGAGACTTTTTCATTACCAAGGGGAAAGGGCAGTTGCTAAAGCTGCAAATAAACTTAATACAATGTTTGGCGTGTCCTCTTTAAGCACGGTAAGTGTTGATGAAATATCATCAATATCAGAGTGCCCAAAAATGTTTCAGTTTTATTTTCATAAGGACCGTGGTTTAAACAATTATATGCTTGAAAGAGCAAAAAAAGCTAAATTCGATGTATTAGCATTGACTGTTGATACAATTACAGGAGGGAATAGAGAAAGAGACTTGAAAACAGGATTCACTATTCCTCCAAAACTTAACTTTAACAGCATGCTTAGCTTCGCAATAAAACCTTCATGGTTATTCAATTTTCTCACCTCCCCAGCATTTGAACTGCCACACCTTCAGAACCATGTTGACGAAGGAACTAGTGCCGTAACATCTATTGGCTCTTATTTTTCAAACATGCTAGACCAGACGATGAGTTGGAAAGATGCCGAACAACTGAGATCAAATTGGGATGGGCCTTTTGCTCTTAAAGGAATCGTGAGTGTTGAGGATGCAAAGAAAGCCGTAGATATAGGATGCGATGGGGTTATAGTATCAAATCATGGTGGAAGACAATTAGATGGCGCTGTATCTCCATTCGATCAATTGGCAAGAATTGTTGACGCTGTTGGCGACAAAACTGACGTTATATGTGAGGGAGGTATTCAAAGAGGGACACATGTGCTCAAAGCTTTATCCGTAGGCGCGAAAGCTTGCGCTGGAGGTCGTCTATATCTATATGCACTGGCAGCTGCTGGACAAAAGGGTGTGGAAAAAGCACTATCTAATCTTCGAAACGAGATAGAAAGAGACATGAAACTTATGGGAGTCACACGTATCGATCAACTTTCAAGAGGAAATTTAAACTTCTATTGATATATGCAACCGAGTGACTTTGAAAAGAACGTAGCGAAACACATAAAGGGAAGCAAACCAGCACCAGTTCACCTATGGAATCCACCTTTTTGTGGAAACCTCGCAATTCACGTTGATTCAAATGGACGTTGGTATTATCAAAAGTCAGAGATAAAGCGAGAAAGACTTATTAAGCTTTTCGCAAATATTTTAAAAAAAGAAAAAGATAAATATTTCTTGGTAACACCAGTTGAGAAAGTTGGAATTACAGTTGAAGATGTACCATTTATAGCTACAGATATTGACATAATTAACAAAGGAAAAATAGCGCTTTTAAAATTTACAACTAACATAGGAGACTTTACCTATTTAGAGGAGAATAGTCAGTTCAAACTTTTATTCAAAGAGTCCAATAATGAGCCTCAACCATACGTAAATGTGAGAACCAACCTATTTGCTAAAATTGACAGAAAAAGCTTTTACCGGCTAATTGATTTTTGCACCGAGACTTCCTACAGGGGCGAAAATTGGCTTGGGTTTCATTCTAATAATATATTTTTTCCTCTAATAAAGTCCCAACAACTGTATTAATTTTTAAAATCTAGATCGAAATCTTTAAGAACAGAGTGATAAAGAGACTTTTTAAAAGGTACTATAGATTCAAGCATATTAGTTTTTTTTGACCATTTCCAATCTGAAAACTCTTGGTATTTTGTATGAATGTTTATGTCTTTATCAGAGCCATTAAATCGGAATAAAAACCACTTCTGACTTTGGCCTCTGAATTTTCCTCCCCAAAACTTACCTTGTATTTCATTAGGTAGGTCATAGCGATGCCAAACCTTAGATTGTTTAATAAGAGACACTTTGCACTTTTCTATACCTGTCTCCTCATACATTTCTCGATAGGCCGCCTCTAAAGGAATTTCATTATCGTCAATACCTCCTTGCGGCATTTGCCATGCCTTAGTGCTATCTAGACGGCGACCCGTGAAAATTTTTGATTGATCATTTATAATCACTAAACCAACGCCTAAACGGTATGGAAGTGTATTAATCATTCTTTTAAGGAATAGACTGATAGGCCTTCGATCAAATCAATCGCATGAGCTAATTGGTTATCCTTATTTCTTCTCTTGGTTGTTTCTTGAAAACTCATCTCCTCTTTTCTCAGCATTTCTTTTTCAGCTTCTGTTAAGCTATCATTACTTAGAGCGCCCTCCAGGTCGGCTTCCGAAAACGTTTTTCTATTTTCCTCTTCACTCTTCTCAACTCTTTTGAACTCTAAGAAAACATCGGGCGTCACTCCGAGTGCCTGAATTGACCTACCTGATGGCGTATAATATCTCGCCGTAGTAAGTCTAATACCACCACTTTGGCCCATTGGAAGCACTGATTGAACTGAACCCTTTCCAAAACTCTTAGTTCCCAAAACAATAGCTCTGCGATGATCTTGAAGGGCTCCTGCAACAATCTCTGATGCTGACGCTGAGCCTGCATTTATAAGAATAACAAGAGGTTTTCCTTCTGCAATGTCACCTTTGGAAGCTTTATAACGCTCTCCTTTACCCTCTCTATCTCTCGTTGACACAATCTCTCCTTGGTCTAAAAAAAGATCTGTAACGGATATAGCTTCAGACAGCAAACCTCCTGGATTATTTCTCAAATCTAGTACAAACCCTTTTGGTTCCGCTTCACCTAATTTTTCAACTGCCTTTTTCATGCCCTCTTCAAGGTTTGGAATAGTTTGTTCATTGAAGGTAGTTACTCTCATAATTACAATGTCATTCTCCGTTCTTACCTTTGCCGCTGTTAGTTTGATTACGGCTCTTGTTACTAGAACTTCAATTGGATCTTCTAAACCTTCTCTAACGATGGTTAACTTAACAGATGAACCGACAGGTCCACGCATTATATCCACAGCCTCAGATAAGGTTAGACCGAGCACAGGCTTGTCATCCACAAATGTGATATAGTCACCAGCTAACACTCCTGCTCTAAAGGCTGGTGTATCGTCCATAGGTGATACCACTTTTACAAAACCATCTTGTTGAGTAACTTCAATTCCTAAACCTCCAAAGGATCCTTTGGTGTCAACTTGCATATCATCGTAACTTTTTGGCGCTAAAAAGCCTGAGTGAGGGTCCAGAGAAGACAACATTCCATTTATCGCTGCCTCTATTAATTCCTTGCTTTTTACTTCTTCGACATATTTGGACTTTATTAGATCGAAAACTTGACCAAAAAGATCCAGTTGCTCATAGGTCTCCTTTTTATTTTCTTTGGACAGGGCGGGATTAAGAGTGAAAAAGCTTAAAAAAATTAAAATAATTACTAGATACTTACTATTTGAATTTGACATTATTAATCTTCTCTTTTCTATATCATTAAATAAAAGGAACTCAGGACAGTTCACACTGTTGTTTTACTTGAGTTAATTACATAAATCAAATAATCAATCCTACCACTGAAGAAGTGATTTACCAGTCATTTGCTTAGGCTTGTCTTTGCCCAATAACTCCAAGATTGTTGGAGCTATGTCTATTAACGAGCCTGAACTTATACTTACTTTTTCCCTATCACTATATAGAATGCAAGGAACAGGATTTAGCGTATGGTAGGTATGTGGGTTTTCTGTGTCTCCAATATACATCTGTTCGCAATTTCCATGATCAGAGATTATCAATGCTTCCCCACCAACCGAATCTAAACAAGTACATATTTTACCCAACATTTCGTCCACAGTTTCAACTGCTACTTTTGCTGCACTCAAACTCCCTGTATGTCCTACCATGTCAGGGTTGGCAAAATTCACAATAAGCAAATCGAAAGAATTTCTTTCCAGTGCAGATATTAGATTATTACATACTTCTTCTGCTGACATTTGTGGTTGTTGTTCATAGCCTTCAACTTGAGGACTTGGTACCAAAGATCTTTCTTCACCCTCATATTCGTATTCGCTTCCACCATTTAAAAAATACGTGACATGTGGATATTTTTCTGTCTCTGCTACTCGAAATTGCTTGAGACCATTTCGACTTACCCACTCTCCAAGGCCATTTTTTATCTCTTGTTTTTCAAAAAGCACATTAAATTTTCGCTTGAAATCAGTATCATACTCAATCATACCAACCGCCTTATTGAAGATTTTTCCATTAGGACGTGAAAAACTTGTAAAATTCTTATCGGTCAGTGCGTGTAAGATTTGTCTTGCTCTGTCCGCTCTAAAATTACAGAAAATCAGGCTATCCTCTATCCCTTTTATTCCATTGTAGTCGCTAAATATTGCTGGCTCTATAAATTCATCTGTCACTCCCTTGTCATGAGAGTCCTTAATTGCTTTTAATGGATCTATATAATTCTTGCCTACACCATTTGCAATCGCCTCATAGGCTTTCTTAGTTCTATTCCAACGTTTATCTCTATCCATTGAATAATATCGTCCCATAAGTGTTGCAATGATTGCATTCGAGGGAAGTTCGGAGATCAAGTTTTTTAAGTCGTTAAGACTAGTTTTTGTTTCAACATCTCTACCGTCTGAAAATAAATGCAAGTTGACCTTTGAACTTTTTTTTGAGGCGGCCTTCATTAAACTTTTAAGGTGCCTAGCGTGTCCATGCACTCCTCCATCCGAGATCAGTCCAGCAATATGAGTTTCACCTCCACTTAACTTTGTATCCGATAGTATTTCTAATAAGTCATCATTGTTAATTAAAGCCCCACTGGATATCGCATCATCTATCCTTGGCAACATGCTTTGAATTATTCTGCCCGCACCTATATGCATGTGGCCAACCTCAGAATTTCCCATTTGATTCTCGGGCAGACCAACTTCTTTACCAAATGTTGTTAAAGTACTGTTGGGATAATTTCTGAGAAGTCGGTCTATATTTGGTGTGCTTGCCAAAAATACTGCATTCCCTCTTTTTTTTTCTCTTAATCCGAACCCATCAAGTATACATAAAACAATAGATTTCTTTTTTCCCTTATACATAAAAGCTTCAAGCCTTATGGTAAGGGTGTTTATTTATAATACATTTAGCTCTGTAAAGCTGTTCAACCAGGATCAGTCGAGCAATTTTGTGAGGAAATACCATTTTGGAAAGTGCCAATACTTTTCTAGCTTTTGAGGTGAGCAGTTTTGGAAATCCCTCCGATCCTCCAACAATAAAAAAAATCTGATTAATACCCTTCTCTGAAAATGTATTTAAGAGTTTTGCAAACCCTTCTGAGTCAAGATGTTCGCCACTTTTATCAAGTAACACCATTGTCTCCTTGCCATCCAACATTTGTGACACTTTTGTGTTAAATATTCCTTCGAACTCATTTGACTCTGAAATCTCTAAAGAAGTCAAGAAATCGTTATTAAATTGCTTGTTAAACCGTGTCACATAGTCTGATATTAGTTCACGTTCAGGTCCTTTTTTTATCTTACCATGTGCAACTATAATTATTTTCATTTATATAAAACTAACTCGAGATCTGCGTGAGATGCCCTTTCCACATTTTTTCTATCTGGTAATACTCTCTCACCTCTGGTTTGAAGATATGAACAATCACTGCTCCAAAATCTAGCAAGACCCAATCTGCATTCTCCTTTCCCTCTACTTTGCAGTTAACGCGGAACAAATTTTTAACACCTTCTTGAACCTTCTCGGCTAGAGCAATAACTTGTCTATTAGAAGATCCCGAAGCAATTAATATATTTTCAAATTCAGAAAAGCTTTTATCTACCTTAATTTCAGTGATATCGACTGCTTTGTTTTGGTTTAAAGTTTTTTTTATATAGCTAAGTAGATCTTTAGAATAGTCCTTATCATCTATTTTGGGATTTAATCCTTTTTCTCTCTCTTTATTTTTCAGCGTTTTCTCCTTTGGATTCTATGTCATCGAAATTATATTTCCAAATTAAGGACATTATTCAATACAGTTTCAAAGAATTTATTCTCCTTAACTTCGTTAATGTAGTATGCATTCGGTGGACGGTCAGTTACATTCCACCAATCTACAACCGTCATGCCCCTTGTTAAATCTGAACCAACCTCAACCTCAACATTAACTAGCCTTCCACTATATATTTCCGGCTTCAATAAATACACAATGACATTAGGATCATGTAAAGGGCCACCTTGACTTCCATATTTTTCCACGTCATATCTTTCGAAAAAATCTAAAAGCTTTGCGGCTTGGATGGCGCTATTCTTTCCAGACTGACGCAATTTCTCAAGAAAATCTCTTTGGACCAGTGTTTTATGTGTAACGTCCAATGGAAGTATTGTTATCTTCAGTCCACTTTCCAAAACTATTTTTGCTGCCTCTGGGTCCACGTAAATATTAAACTCCGCTGCAGGAGTAATATTTCCACCCTCAAAAAAGCCCCCTCCCATTAATACAATCTCCTCTATGGACTCAGTTAACACAGAATCTTTTTTGAGTGCTTTTGCGACATTTGTCAGCGGACCAAGGGCACAAATAGTAATTTTTTCATCTTTAAATTTTTTTGTGCACTCTATTATAAAATCTACTGCATCTGTCGGCTCAAGTTTCTTTTTTTTAACTGATAGATCGGTCCCATCAAGTCCTGTTTTTCCATGCACATGCTCAGCAGTTATCAATTTTCTTTTCAGTGGAGCTGGACTACCTCTAAACACAGGGACACTAAAAAGACCGCTTAGTTCGCATATTTTAAGTGCATTTACAGAAGTCAAATCTAGGGGCACATTCCCCGCCACACACGTTACTCCCAAGACATTTAAATCTTGCGTCGCACCAAAAGCGGTCATCATTGCTAACGCATCATCTTGACCAGGATCGGTATCAATTATTATTTTTCTCAAATCAATCTTTCCAGGCTGAAGCCACTACTCCCTAAGATCTTACTTCTTTTTCATATTCATTAGCAACTTGCTTGGCTAATTCGCCGACCTCAAAATTAAATCGATCTATTTGTCCAACCGGTGTTACCTCAGCTGCTGTACCGGTTAACCAGCACTGCTCAAACCCTTCTAGTTCAGAGAGTTCAATATGTCTCTCGATAACTTCCACCCCAGCCTTTTCAAGAATTCCAATGACTGTTTGTCTAGTGATCCCATTTAAAAAGCAATCTGGCTTAGGAGTGTGTACTTTATTGTCTCTCACAAAAAATATATTTGCGCCCGTTGCTTCTGCTACGTAACCCCTATAGTCCAACATTAACGAGTCAGAGCACCCTTTAGCCTCCGCTGCATGCTTCGACATAGTACAAATCATATACAGTCCAGAGGCTTTTGCGAAGCAAGGTATTGTCTCTGGACTTGGTCTTTTCCAATCTGAAATATCCAGCTTTGCACCTTTCATTTTGGCGTCTCCATAGTAAGCTCCCCATTCCCATGAAGCAACTGCGACCCTGACAGGGTTTCTAGAGGATGCTACGCCCATATCGGGACCAGACCCCCGCCATGCCACAGCCCGTACATAAGCATCTTTTTGTCGATTTGCGTTAAGAACTTGATTTTTGGCTCTTTCAAGTTCATCAGCACTGTATGGGACTTCCATATCAACATACTCTGCAGACCTTCTTAACCTCACGGAGTGCTCATAACTTTTATATATTTTGCCCCCATAAGCTCTTTCACCTTCAAATACAGATGAACCATAATGAAGGGCATGAGTGAGCAAGTGGAATTTCGCATCTTGCCATTCCACTAGCTCCCCATCGATCCAAATTTTTCCCTTTAAATTTTCATAAGAATCAACCATCAAAAGTCACCTCACTATTTTACTTAATACTGCATACCTAAATTTTTTTAATTTTTCCAGAATTTGATTCCGGTACCCTACAAACTTTTCTGTGCATTGAGTATATTATAGTGATATTGGTAAAAAGATAAAGACACTCCAAGTGGATAGAAGGAGGATTAATTTGCCTCGAAACAAAGCACATTTATTGCTCGTTGATGATGATAAACGTATTTTATCATTACTCAGTACTTACTTGAGCAAAAATGAGTTTCTAATATCAAGTGCACGGAATTCTACAGAGGCTAGGTGTCTTTTAGATTACTTTGAATTTGATTTGTTGGTAATAGACATAATGATGCCAGGAGAAAGTGGCCTTGATTTGTTGGAGAGCATTAGAAAAGAAAAAAGTGTCCCTGCTATTTTTTTATCGGCAAAAGGAGAGTCCAAAGACAAAATTTCTGGTCTAGAAGTAGGTGCCGACGATTATCTGTCGAAACCTTTTGAGCCAAAAGAACTCTTACTTAGATTGGAAAGATTGTTGATAAGAAATGAAAAGGAAGGTTCTAAGAAATCTGGTAAGAGTATTGAGATTGGAGATAAAATCTTTGACTTGCAAAGATTAGAACTCTACGAGGAAAATCATTTAATAAAGCTAACGAATCTTGAAGCTAACCTATTAAATTTATTTGCGCTTAATCCTGAAAAAATAATTAGTAGGGACATGGTCATCAATAGCCTAGATCTAAGTAAGGGAAAACAAAATCTTAATGAAAGAAATGTTGATGTACAAATTACAAGACTACGCAAAAAAATAGAACCAGATCCAACAAATCCTAAGCATCTAAAGACAATTAGAGGCAGAGGCTATCGCTTTCTTCCATAAATTAGTATCATTTACTTTTACTGGTTCCCCATATGTGCTCGGCAAGCACATACCCACGCATATTTTTTATTCGAATGAAACACCATAAACCCTCACATTTGATTAACTTTCCAATCACCTCTCTCTTCAAAATTGCTTTACCTAAAGAATCAAAACCCGCTTTGTTTCTTAAAAGAGTTTCTTCCTTGTTTACGATAATATATCTTGATCCAGAAAGTAGATCTTTATAAATCCAGCCTGTGTAGCCCTCAAAATCAGTTACTTTTCTCCAGTGACCAAACTCACTCACAATTTTAACTGGCAAATGTTTTCTTTGGTAAACCCAATCAATTTTATAATCTAAACTTGGCCCTCTTCTCAAATTTACTTTATTGCCTTTCAGAGATACAAACCTAGGTAGTGGAAGTCCTGTTTTTTTGCTAATTATAGACGCACTACTTACAGACTTAGCGTTGACTATGAGAAATAAATTAATTAGCAGTATTTTAAGAAATATTTTTGAAAACGTTTTGATATTAGATATTATATCTCTATTAATCGTCATACACATAATAAAAAAAATACCAAAATAGATCACATAATCAACAGCAATGAAAAAACCAAAAGTGATAATTACGAGGAGGTTGCAAGACCGGGTCGAAAAGAGAATGAAAGAGCTATTCAATGTTGATCTCTCGAGTGCAGAATATCCCATAAGTAAGCAAGAACTATTATCAGCTGTAAAAGATGCCGAAATTCTTGTACCCACTATTGGCGATAAAATAGATGCTAGTGTTTTGAGTGCAGCAAGTTCTAAACTAAAGCTAATTGCAAACTATGGAGCAGGCTATGATCATATTGATATTAAAACTGCTTTACAAAGAGGTATCATTGTTACTAACACACCTAGTGTTTTAACCACTGACACAGCTGATATGACAATGGCGCTGATTTTGGCAATTCCTAGAAAGTTAAGAGAAGGTCACGAAGAGATGCAGTCTGGTGACTGGAAAGGCTGGAGCCCATCCGCGATGATTGGGATGAGGATAACAGGAAAAAAATTGGGGATTCTAGGAATGGGTAGAATTGGCCAGGCAATTGCAAAAAGAGCAAGAGCTTTTGATCTGATTATAAACTACCATAACAGGAGACGCCTACACAAAAACATTGAAAAAAGCTTATCAGCAACATACTGGGAAAATTTAGAAGAAATGCTTTCAGTTGTTGATATTTTAGTTGTTAGCGCCTCACTAAATTCATCTTCTTTGTATTTGCTAGATGCGAAATGTCTTGGGAAAATGAAGCGCAGTGCATATTTAGTAAATATTTCTAGAGGAGAGATCATAGATCAGAAAGCTCTAGTAAGACAACTGAAAGATGGGCGATTGGGAGGAGCTGGACTTGATGTGTATGATAGCGAAGAAGTAATAGGTTCTGACTTTAAAAGTTTGAAAAACGTTTTCCTTCTGCCTCACATGGGTTCTTCTACATTAGAAGGAAGAATCGAGATGGGAGAAAAAGTGATAATTAATATAAAAACATATTTGGATGGTCACCGCCCCCCTGATCAAATAGTGCCAAGTATGCTGTAACTAAACGACGTTTTGACACGCGCTACATTTTTCGCTTTTTTTTGTGTGTAAAACCTCAGTCGCTCCGTTTAGAGCGTCACAAATTAGAAGCTTATTAGTTAGCAGTTGCCCCGTCTCACATATGAGTTTAATTGTCTCAGCTACCATGAAGGTTCCGACCAAAGAGGTAGTTACCCCCAGAACACCCTCTGAACTACAATCAAAAAAAGAAGGCCTTGTTTCGGGACTTGTAAAGACGCAGTCAAAGCACGCACTATTCTTATAAACAAACAAACTTACAAGACCTTCCCAACCAGAAACCCCTCCGAATATTAGAGGTTTACGTTCCTCAACGCAGTGCCTATTTACGAGTTTTCTAGTCTCAAAATTGTCAGTGCCATCCAAAACTACATCGTATTCACTAATTATTTTTGAAGTGTCGTCTCCACTGAAAAAAAAGTTATACTCAGTTATTTCAACATTTTTATTCAGTTTTTTAACAAAATTTGATGCAACACTAACTTTTTTTATTCCGATATCTTCATATTTATAAATTGTCTGTCTCTGTAAATTAGATAGTGCGACAGTATCTTGATCAACTAAGCCAATTTTACCAATTCCTGCAGCTGCTAAATGTTGAATAACAGTGGAACCTATTCCCCCTAAACCAATAAGAAGCACCTTAGCTTGTCCCAATTTTTTCTGGCCTTGACCACCAATATTCTTTACTAAAATATGCCTTTTATAGCGTTCAAAATATTCATTATCTATTTGACTATCCATGTATAAATTCTCTACAATTTAACCCTATATGAAATTTGCCTGAAAATGACAAAGTTTATTTCACCTATACCAAATGAAAAATACTAACCTGAAAATTCCTCAACTATTTAAATTCCTCAACTATTTTTTTACAAATTAGCTTTGCGATCCCTTCTTTACTCTGTTTCGCAATTTTAATTTCCTCGTTTTTTTTAATTATAATCACTTCATTCTCCCAACCACCCATATTATTAGTTTCAGCAGTTACTTTATTAGCCACAATCCAATCACATCCTTTATTTTTCAACTTCGATCTCGCATTAGTTAACAAATTATTAGTCTCAGCTGCGAAGCCGATAACAAGATTGGGCCTATTTTCAGCAACGCATATATTTTTTAAAATATCTGGATTCTCTACTAGTTCCAAAAATAGTGGTTCGCCTATCGAGCCTTTCTTTATTTTTGTTTTCGCCTTCTCTTTTGGTCGCCAATCGCTAACTGCTGCTGCACATATTGCAATATCAAATGGGCCCGTTTCAATAACAGCGTCATTCATCTGCACAGCACTTTCTACTCTAATAACCTTACTTAAGCTTGTCAGCTCCAGATTTACCGGACCTATTACCAACGTAACATCCGCTTCAAGCTGCTGTAGACACTTTGCAATTTCCGCTCCTTGTTTACCAGAACTTCTATTTCCAATGAACCTTATATCATCTAAGTATTCATGAGTCGGCCCAGCTGTGACTAGAATTTTTTTTGATTTCAACAATTATATTACTTTGTAACTAAGGATTTAAAAATTTGTTGTGGTTCCATCATTCGACCCATACCAAACTCGCCACAGGCCATTTCACCCTCAGTAGGACCCAAAAATTCGTATCCATTTGATAACAGAGTATCAATATTTTTTTGAAATAATTTATTTTCCCACATCTTAACATTCATTGAGGGGGCAAAAACTATCTGCTTAGTGGTTGCCATCAAGAGTGTTTGTGCAAGATCAGCTGCAAGTCCATTAGCGACGGACGAAATGATGTTTGCGGTTGCTGGAGCCACCAAAACTAAATCAGGCCATCTTGCTAATTCTATATGACCCATTTTCATTTCTTGTTCACGATCCTCAAGACTTGTTCTCAATGAGTTGCCGGATAGATACTCTACAGACGCAGAGGTGATAAACGTCATGGCACTCTCAGTAGCAACACACTTTATCTCTTTACCAGCCTTTTTGAAAAGCCGTATCAATTCTAGAGACTTATAGGCGGCTATCCCCCCTGATATTACCAATAATATTTTATCCATTTTCCCGCGTTTCCAAATATTAGAACTAAATTAAGCGGAAAATGTCTAGTATTCAATCTTTTGTGGCTAAATAATTGATGCCGATCTAATACCCTTACGAGTTTCGAAGTGCTTTCTAAGCTTCTTTAAAGCCTCAGCTTCCAATTGTCTTACTCTCTCTTTGGATACTCCCAGTTCACCACCGATTGAGTCTAGCGTCCTAGGTTTATCACGGAGTTTACGTTCCACGACAATCGTTTTTTCCCTATCGTTTAAAGTTTCTATCGCTTCCGCTATCCAGGATCTTACTGTTCCGTCATCCTTATTTCTCTCAACTCTATGAGCTCCATAAGAATTTTCGTCTTCAATCGTCTCAATCCACTCTCTGCCTTCCTCGCCCTGTTGGAGTGAATTTAGAGAAAAGTCGCCACCTGAAAGTCTTGTATCCATCATTTCTACATCTCTGAGCGAAACTCCCATCTTTTCTGCGACCATTTTGTTAAGAGAACCATAATCTACCGAGGCTCCCGTGCTATCAAATTCACGTTCTATTTGGGACCTTACACGCTTTAAATTAAAAAACAGAGATTTTTGCGAGGCTGTTGAACCCGTTCTTACTAAGGACCAGTTTCGGAGTACAAAATCCTGTATAGACGCTTTAATCCACCAAGTAGCATAGGTAGAAAATCGTACGCCCCTCTCTGGGTCAAATTTTTCTGCTGCTTTCATCAGCCCTATTCCTGCCTCCTGAATCAATTCGTTAGTATCTACACCATATTTTACATACTTTGATGCCATAGATACTGCTAATCTCATATATGCATTAACAAGTCGATGTAGTGATTTCTCGCAACCTTCTCGATGCCACTTTCTCGCTAAATCAAGCTCTACGTCCGGTTCGAGCATCTCAGCTTTCATGGCCTTTGAGGTTAAAGATTGATAACCCTTTTGTGGAATAGTCATATTGATACCTTTTTGAATTTATCTAAACATAAGGGTAACTTGCCTATTTTTGAATAGCACAAGATGCATATCATTCATGCGTTTTTAGCATATCGGTCACTTTTCATGATCTTTAATACCCTGCAATAGCGCCCCCGACCATGTCAAGGTCAGCGCCCAAACCGCTTATTGCTCCACCAAGAGTACCGCAGCTAGGCAGACATAGAATGGCAAAAAACAAACCACATAACACTAGTTTCTTCATTATTTACTCCCATTTTGGTTTAAATTAATTTTATTTTTTTCGAGCCTTCGCCATCTACTATTTTTCCAACATCAGACAAATCTGTTTTATCTCTAGGCTCCGATTGCGATAGTTCTTCAAACTCAAAACGCTCGATGTTAAATACTCGCTTAGATGCTTTTTTTGCTGAAATTTTTATTTCGTCAACATCTTTTGATGCAAGCGTAAAATGTTTATCCAAATTAATAATTCGTCCCTCCAATCGCAGCATATCTTTATACAGTAAGTCTAACTCCGCTCTAATGCGACTGGTGTGACGACGCAATCTCTCGTCTTTCAAAATAGCCCTCATAGTATTTAATGTTGCCATCAAAGTAGTAGGTGAAACAATCCAAACACGTGACTCAAATCCTTCATTTACCAAACTTGAAAAATGTGCGTGAAGCTCGGCATAAATTGCCTCAGAGGGTAAAAACAGTATTGCTCCATCTGCAGTCTCTCCTTCAATAATATACTTTTCAGAAATGTCTTTTATGTGAGTTTTTATTGAGCTCTGAAATAACTGAATATTTTTGCTTTTATCAACTTCGTTAGTGTTTGATATCATAGCTTTGTATGCCTCTAGAGGGAACTTACTATCAATAACTATGTTGCCTTGAGGTTCCGGGAGGTAAATTATGCAATCAGCCCGTTTACCGTTCGACAAAGTAAATTGAAAATCATAAGCATCTGACGGTAGAGCTTTACTCACAATATCCTTCAGCTGAATTTCACCAAAAACACCTCTGGCCTGCTTATTGGAGAGAATTTCCTGCAAGCCCAAAACCTCACCTGACAATTTTTCTATATTTGTTTGTGCTTTATCTATAGTTTGCAATCTCTGCTGTAACTCACCTAAAGTCTGTGCAGTTTTTACAGAACTTCCCGACAGTGAGGAGGATATTGATTTCTGTATCTCCTCTAATCGACTCTCAACGTGTTTAATAATGGCTGCTTGTGAAGTAGTTTGTGTATCTGTAATCACCTTTATACTTCCTACAATCTGCTGTTGGTTCACCGATAAATCTCTCAAAGTTTCTTTAAGGGCTTCACTATTGTGCTGCCCATCCTTATCTGAAGGTCGAAACTGCTTAAATACTAAAAAGCAAGCTGCAAAAAATAAAGCGCTCGATAACGCGATAAATAATAGTGGGTCAATACTACTCATTATGTTCGCCCAAATAATTTATTTATTTTCTCTAGGTCCAATTTTAAATAAGTAGGTCTGCCATGGTTACACTGATCACTATTTGGCGTATTTTCCATTTCTCTCAGTAGAGATTCCATTTCCTCGTATTTAAGTATTCTGCCAGACCTTACTGACCCATGACACGCCATACTAGAAAAAACTTTATCAATTTTGTTTTCTAAACTTTCGGGAGAATCAAAATTTTCCAAATCATTCAAGAGATCGATAAGCAATGTTTTTGGACAAATATCTCCTAACACCGCAGGTATTCCTCTTATACATATCGATGCTGGCCCAAACCTTTCTATTTCTAAACCTAATTGCTTCATAATGCTCTGTTTTTCAATTATGGCATCCACTTCAATATAAGTAAATTCAACTATTTCGGGAACTAATAACTCTTGGATTGCTATCCCTTGATCGTATTTCTGTGATTTAAGTTTTTCATACAGTATTCTTTCATGCGCTGCATGCTGATCAACTATAACTAACTCGTTATCATTCTGTGCAACTATAAAATTCTTAAATAAATGTGCTTTAGGTGTACCTAGTCCATTATTCTCAGCGCTTCGCTCATGTTTATTCTCGAGTGTAATATCATCCTTTGGATCAACTTTGGTGGCCAAATTCAGAGCCAGTCTTGGATTGAAGCTTTGTCTCATGTTATCAGAAAAATCAGTTCTCTGACGATTTTTAAAACCTGGATCTTTTCGAAAATAAGAATAGGCCTGTTTGCTTAAATGGCTTCTTGCGTTAAATCTCTCGACATTCAGACTTTTGCGCACCGCTTCTTTGAGACATTTTCTAACAAGATCGACTTTTTTGAACTTGATTTCCATTTTTGAAGGGTGGACATTTACATCTATATCCTCACTCGGAACATTAAGAAAAAGTATTGCAGAGGGGAAACCGCTCTTTTCCAATAGATCGCCATACGCCAATCTTGTGAAGCTAAGCAATGACCGGTCTCTTACAAACCGCCCATTTACAAAAAAATAGCAATTATTAGCGTTTCCAGAAATAAAAGTTGAAGAACTGATATAGCCTGTGACTTTTACGCTTTCACCTTCATAGTCAACTTGGTGGGAATTGTCCATGAATGCATTTTTCAGTACCTCCTGTATTCTTTTGCTCAAGCCATGAGAGCCTTTGGAATTGTCCAGCCGTAGAATTTCTCTTGGGTTTCCTTGCTCTTTTATTTCATACAGCTTAAAGCTTATCTCTGGGTGTGATAAAGCTAATTTCTTCACAACCTCTAGAATGGAAACTCCTTCTGCTCTGTCGGTTTTTAAAAACTTTAATCGAGCAGGAATAGATTTAAACAGGTTTTTGATCTCTATAAGAGTACCTTCGAGATATTGTGATGGCTTTAGCTGTTTTAATTCTCCATTAATACTGGAAATCTCAAATGTCTCATTCGCTTCAATAAACTTTGATTTTATGGTTAACTCAGAGACTGACCCGATAGAGGCAAGGGCTTCTCCCCTAAACCCCAGACTATTAATCGTTGTCAGATCACCGATCGTACTTATTTTGGAGGTCGCATGCCTTGATAGGGCCAATGACAAGTCCTCTTTATTAATCCCATACCCATTGTCTTTAACGCTTAGAAAAGACTTTCCACCATTTGAATAGACTATTTCAATTAAGTTTGCACCGGCGTCTATGGAATTTTCAACCAACTCCTTCAAAGCTGAACTGGGTCGTTCTATAACTTCACCAGCTGCAATTTGGTTGCTGGTATTGATATCGAGTTGCCTTATCCGACTCGACTGTAAATTTTTCGACGATAACCCGAAGTTCTCAAGGTTCATATGTTTTTACCCACAATATTTAGTATATTATAAAAATACCATACTATTCTTAGTACATCAAAGAAGATTCGACAACCATACTAGTTTTGTTTTTCATCAAACTTGAAAATCAGTAGCCCTATTAGCCCAACAAATATAAATACGTCGGCTAAATTGAAAGAATAAGGGTTCCTAATTTCACAGCAGGTTAGATTTATGAAATCAGCAACCGCTCCATATAAAAGTCTATCTATCGCATTACCCAAGGCACCTCCAATAACTAAAGAAGCTAGTATTTGAATTAGAAGACTCTTCGAATTTCTTAACCAGATAAAAAACACTGTAGAGATAGCAATCGAAACCCCAGTCAAAATGTACGCTTGAACAGTACTATCGCCCTCAAAAAGACCGAAGTTTATACCCTTGTTCCAGGCCATGTAGAAATTCATAAACTGATTGTTTAGATTAAGATAAAGCTTTTGCTCTAATTCGAAATAGAATACTACGAGCCATTTAGACACTTGGTCTAGAGTCAGAAAGACGGATGAAAATAATAGAATTCTGTACATTGCTATATTGATAACGCGCTGCTGCAACAAAGACCACAAATAAAAATTAAATGTCATAAAGAAAGCTTTTTATCCTTGAATAGAAACAAATAGCATTGTAACCCTTTACGTGGACAGGTGGCCGAGTGGTTTAAGGCGCTCCCCTGCTAAGGGAGTGAGGGGGAAACTCCTCCGTGGGTTCGAATCCCATCCTGTCCGCCATATACCATTCCAATTTGTGTCACCATGTTCCATTTCCCTTTGTAGGGTTGGGTTTGGCTTGCAAAGTCCCTCAAACGCCCTTTCACTGAAAGTCGAGGTTATCCGCAACAATTTGTAGGTAATTTTGTAGGAAAGGACATCCCCATGCCGCTCACGCACAACACCCTTATGACGCTCCCCCTGAATATCTTTTGAATAAATACCCTGAACATTTCTTCCAAAGCCTGGACCCTGCTCTTTTCATCAACATGCCTTCTACATACCCTGCCGTAGGTTATATCTTGGCTATGCCATTTTAAATTTTTTAATAGCTGCGCACCATCTTTAAGATCATAATCTGGGATACTAAAGGCTGTGATGGTCCAGAGACTATCAAACTTTCCTCTTACTCCAGCAGTGACTGAGTATAACGCTTCTTCAATTAGGTCCAGTCCAACACAAACAGTATAAGAGCAAACAAACTTTGTATGTCTTGGCCAAATTGCTGCCCCGTCTACACCGCTGAAACCGTTTATTGGCCAGGGAACCACTTCAAATACTTTTTCTTTTAACATGAGTTTCCTCCGCTTTAGTGCTTTAGGCCCAATGCCAAGGCGCACAAGTTGGTGATTAAAAACCTTGAATGAGTGATACTATTTTTTTAAAAAAATTTCAAGTTTTAATGGGAAATATTGAAAGACTTGTATGAATATTTGTGGGTAAAAAGACTATTGAATAAAATAATTTTGCGATAACAGAGGCTTACAGAGAAGTGTGGCAGAGGGTCAATCCGCTGAACATCATTGTCTTTGCAAAGAATAGATAGTCCTCAGGATAAGGATACTATAGTGAAATTCAAGATGAGAAGCGGGTCTTTGAGACTTAATTGAACTCCACTTCCGTACCACCCATCGCACTTTTTGCTAAAGATATTGTGATGGTATTTATATTGAAAGGATTACAGCCTTTACAGACGGTAAGTTCATCTCCGTCTTTACCTCTTCCAAAATATTTTTCAATCAACCTCCAAGTATCACCATCCTTTATTCGTTTTGGAGTATATTTCAAATCTTTTATGACACCCCTATCTTTGAGCATCTGGGCTACTTCCTGTAATGAATAGTTGCAGATGTTAAAATTATGGCAGTTAAAGATCACAACGTCCATGTTCTTTATGAAAACTATGGTTGCCTCGTCTTTTGAGCAAGTGAAACTGTCAGGCCACACGCCAAATTCAGCATACATTGAGGCACGACCGCACTCATAGTTTTGCTTCGTTAGCATTATTAATGCCTCTATTGTACTAAAGTCCGCAGAGATTTTTTTAAGATGGATGCCTTTTCTTTCTAATCTGTCAGCATCTGTAAATAAAGAGATTAAATCTAAGTTTCGATTTTTCTTTTTAAGTCCCCATCCTCTCTTCTGTAGCAGAAACTGTTTATTTTGACTGGCCTCAAATGCTTTTACGAAGTTCTGTATTGACCCGTCATTGGGTTGCCTCAATGAACTAAACCATCTACTGTATGGCATTTCATGGAAAGTTGAAGAGGTTGATTTACTAAAAAATAGTGCCTCCACTGATTTCCAATTATCTTTTGTTGAAATCAAAACTTTTACTTTTGACGAATACGCCACAAAAAATTCAATAACTGTTTGGTCAGTTGAGGATGAGATAACAATAGGCTCTGTTCCTAAATATGTTTTAACCTTCCCATTTATTGGTTTATACGAAAAACTTAGAGAATAATTGGAAATATCTCCATCAAATTTCGGAAAAGTTAATACCTCTCTATATTGATTTTGCATAAGTGTTTTACACTTTTGGTTGGAATAGTTTTCTAATACACAGTGCTCTTTCGTGTAAACGCTTACACCATAATAAGTGACCTGAGAATACGCACTTTGTATGAAAAAATTTGAAAGCAAAAAAATTGACAAACCAAATAATAAGATTGAATTTAACCAAACGTTTAACTTGAACAATCTCAATACTGGCACCATAGGTTGGATTTATTCTTAATTGTGCTTCTCACACTATTTTATTCAGTCCTATATTAATATCAAATTTTTTATAAAAGTTTTTGATAAAAACTCTCTGTCATTGAATGAAAAAAATAAGTTGTATGACTATTTGTGGGTATAGAGATTATCTGATAAAATACATTCTAGATAACAAAGGCTTACAGAGGAGTGTGGCAGAGGGCCTGTCCGCCACAACATTCCACTTACTTTAAATTTAATCAATTGCTTAGGTTTATTTGAACTAATCTATCCCCCCAAATAGGTATGAATTCACACCAAAAAAGAAATAATATTTACCTTAGATAAAGGGGTTGGTCAAACCTCTCGACCTTCTTGGAGCAATTGATTTTGGTCACATAATTTTAAAAATGCATAAGTAATATTTTTAAATTGAATTCCTTACATTTGCTTGAAAAGTTATTTAAACTATTGCGATCTTGTAGTTTAAATAACTTTTACGTAGAAGGTAAACATGGATAAAATCAAAAGATTACGCGATAAAATGGAGGAACAAAAGGTCGA